>CALZAP010000022.1 GCA_945614335.1 uncultured Prevotella sp. | reverse complement strand
AGAATATCACTATTTTCGCCATAGCCTCTACCTTGGCCTTATACATAGGAGGATTTTTCATGATGCCGCTCGGCATGTCGCTGTTGTTTTATGTGGCAGTGGCATTTTGCTCGGTGTCGATGAGACTCACTCTACGATATATCATCAAGAAGATAAGGCTGAGCAAGAACAGGATAAGGCATGTCGTGCTTGTGGGAAGTTCGGAAAACAATCTCAACATCTACAACGAGATGAAGTTGACAACACAATCGGGATTTCTCGTGGAAGGCTATTTCGACTTTCAGCCAAATCCCAAATTCCCCGAGAATTGCAAATACCTCGGCACTCCCGACAAAGTGATAGACTACCTGAAGGGCAACAGGCAGGTGCATGAGGTATACTGCTGTCTGACTTCGCGCAACCGCGACCTCATACTTGACATCATTCACTATAGCGTGAACAATGTGGTGCACTTCTACAGTGTGCCAAACGTGAGCAACTACATGCACCACCGCATGCACTTCAACATGCTCAACAATGTGCCTTACCTCAGTCTCTACCGCGAGCCGCTGTCGGTGCCGGAGAACCGCCTGATAAAGCGCACGTTCGACATCTTGGTGTCAGGACTGTTCCTCGTCACGTTGTTCCCGATAGTGTTTGTGTTGGTGGCTATAATCACCAAGGTAACCATGCCCGGACCAATATTCTTCCGACAGAAGCGCACCGGCTACAACGGCAAGGAGTTCCATTGCATAAAATTCAGGAGCATGAAGGTGAACAACCAGGCTGACACTCTTCAGGCCACAAAAAACGACCCGAGAAAGACCAGATGGGGCGACATTATGCGCAAGACCAATATCGATGAGCTGCCCCAGTTCATCAACGTGTTCATTGGCGACATGAGCATTGTCGGCCCACGTCCTCACATGTTGAAGCACACAGATGAATACTCGAAGCTCATCGACATGTATATGGTAAGGCATTACATAAAGCCGGGCATAACGGGATGGAGCCAGGTGACTGGATTCAGAGGAGAGACAAAGGAACTTTACCAGATGGAAGGACGAGTGAAAGGAGACATCTGGTATATGGAGCACTGGAGCCTGTGGCTTGATATATATATAATATATAAGACCGTGGCCAATGTGCTGATGGGTGACAAGGAGGCGTACTAACCCCAAAGTTGAGCAAATGCGAAACTTATATTAATTCACATACAGAAAACAATGAGAAAAAAAAGACTGGCATTAGTGCTGGCGGTGATGCTCGCCCTACTTAACGTCTCGGCGCAGGAAAAAAGGGAAGGATATGTGGTGAACTCGTTCTGGAGCAACTGGTTTATACAGGCGGGACTTGACATGTCGCTGCAAAACCCTTATGGGCATGACTTTGGAGACGTATTCCCTAACGGAAAGTCGTTTGGCGTGCACGCAGCGCTCGGAAAAAGGTTCACGCCTGAACTCACCATCAGAGGAAGGGTGAACTGGGAGAACGGAATAAAACTGCTGAAAAACGGACACGACAACTGGCTCGCGCCTTTCTACCAGCCTGGGGAGAACATGGACAAGGGAGGATATATAACCTTCGTGGGCGACATTCAGTTTGACATTCACAACCTCTTCTGCGGATACCGCACCGACAGGCTGTGGAACATGCAGGTGTTTCCACGATTAGGCGGAGCTTATAACTTCGGAGTGTCGAAAGGAACACCGCTGCTTGGCTTTGGAGTGGCAAACACCTTCAGAATAAACGACAACCTCGGATTATATTTCGACGTGGCATACAATATGGTGTCGAGCGGATTCGTGGGAGTGGAGAAAAACACTGGTACAGGTTCGAACAGCAATGGATTCTTCGATATCGACCTCGGTGTGACTATAGAATTGGGAAAAACAAGAGGATTCAAGAAAATCGAGCAATAACGTATGATAAGAAATAGAATTCTGACGCTCATTATATATATAATAGGTGGAGCGGCATTGGCTACGGCACAGGACAAGCAGAAAGTGGTGACCGGACCTATATGGGGAAACTGGTTTGTACAGGCCGGTCTCGACATGACACTACAGAACCCTTATGGCTGCAATTTCTCGCAGGTGTTTCCTAAAGGAAAAACATTCGGACTCGACGTGGCTTTGGGAAAGTGGTTCTCGCCACACGTTGCGATTAGGGGAAAGGTGAACTGGGAAAACGGACTGCCGTTGTTTGAAAACAAACACCTGGAATGGGTGGGACCAGCAGAAGACCCTACAAGCAACATCGACGAGGGAGGAATACTCATTCTTTCGGTTGACTGCCCGGTGAGCGTGAAAAACATATTCATGGACTATGATCCCGACCAGAAATGGAACTTCTATGTCTTTCCGCGTGCAGGACTCGGATGCAACCTAGCCATCAGTTCGTCGTCGCCCATGGTGGGAGTTGGATTGGGAGGCACTTACAAGGTGAAAGGAAGACTCAGCGTGTATGCCGATATGGCATATCAGGTGATTACAAGCGAATTTATGGGAGGTGTGTCAGGAACTGGCATGGAGGTGTCGGCAGGAAGCAACGGCTTCTTCGACTTCAATGTCGGTGTGCAGATAGACCTTGGAAAGAGCAGAGGCAAATTCAGAAAAATATATGTGGAATAACAACAAGAGATTTTTTACAAGACGGACCCTGCTGTCCGTCTTTTTTTGCATGTCGCTGCTGACACTGTCAGCACAACCCAAGAGCGACACGTTCGACGATGCCCTTGAGCATCTGCCAATGCTGACCACACTCACGCTGAAGGTTTGCGGTGTGGACAGCAGTACCAAGGGAGACCTTGAGTTTTGCGCAAATGTGATAGGAAGTTATGTCGTGGCGGGAGTAGTGGCCTTCGGACTGAAACACTCCATACACGAATGGCGTCCCGACAAAAGCGACAACAAGTCGTTTCCGTCAGGACATGCTACAATGTCGTTTGCCGGCGCACACGCACTGCAGAAGGAGTTCGGCCATGTGTCGCCATGGATTGCCGTGGGAGGATATGCCGTAGCGGCGGGAGTTAGCATCGACAGGGTGGCAAGAGACCGCCATCACTGGTACGACGTATGTGCAGGAGCCGCCATCGGTGTGCTTTCTACCGAACTGTCATACTACATTTCAGAAAAACTCTTCCCCAAAACCAATGCCTCCCTCGCCTTCACCGGCAACAGCCTGTCGATAGGGATAAGGTTTTAGTTGACGAGTTGACATGTTGAACTATCTTTTGATTTACGTCAATTAATAAGCCTGTGTGCGCAAACAATTTACATTTTGTTTGTCGGGGTGGGAAAATAGTAGTAATTTTGCACTGTCAAAAGACAAAAGGATAACAATTAACTATTTAGGTTTAACAAAAGATTTAGAAAGGGTAACATTATGAAAAGATTGTTTTTGACAGTAGTTGCAGCAATTACATTGACTGCTACATTCGCAAAAGACGAGAAGGCAAACAACGTAAACAACGCAAATGCCTATGACATGACAGTAAACATGTCGAAGTTGGGTGACGCTCTGAAGCTCACCGTTGACCAGATGGAAAGCGTGGCCGACGTACATCGTACATTCTGTGGTGAGATGCTCGTGGCTTCACAGGCTAACGAAGACGATCGCGACGCTCTCGTGAAGAAGGCAGTGAACAAGGACCTCAAGTATATGCACTACCTGCTGAACGAAAAGCAGTACCGCACATACGTGATGCTCCTCAACACCACACTCAACAATCGTGGTTTGAACAAGTAAATTAAGTCAAAGAGAGAGAACAATATCAGATGATGAAGGGACTTGCACCATTTTTTTAGGGTGTGAGTCCTTTTTTTTCGACAAATGTCTTGAACTCCCTGAACTCCTTTAACTTCCCTTACTTCCGAAAGTTGAGTAAATAATTTAATCTTCAACCTGTGTTGTCGTGGCATCCTGCTATGGCTCTGAGGCGAATGTGTTTGACAGGCAGAGTAATGAGACAATTAGCAGATAATATCTTCTCATAGAATTATTTTCTTTTAAAGTGAACAGAAGAACGTGACGAGGAAAGGAACAGAGAAGTCAACGCAAAAACCGTGGAAGATTGACACGATGACGAAGTCCTGTCCTGAAGCCCTTGTTATGATAGGCAGTGTAGTGTCCATTGTCGTTGCTCCGCCCATGGTGATGGGAGCCAACTTGCCGAACCATCGTGCCAGAAGCGGTGCGCAGAGCAGTGTCAGTATCTCGCGTATGATGTTGGCAAGCAGAGCTATAGTACCCAGCTCAGCACCTTTGTACTCAGTGATGAAAATGCTCGACAACGAGTAGTAGCCGAATCCCGAACCTATAGCCATGCAGTCGAACAGATGGCGATGTGGCAACAGGAAAGAAGCTGCTGCCGTTCCTGCCAGTGTGCCTACTATGGTCATCAGAGGCAGCATCATCAGTCGCGGATTTACCTTCTTGAAACTGGAGAGCACATCGGAGTCGCAGCCGATGCTTATTCCGACGCAGAACATCAGGGCGCAGAGGGCATAGTAGCTTACGTCGCCTTCAATAAGGCTCTGTGGTACAAGCGAGAGCAAGCCGACGACAATGCCGAGGGCGAAGAATCCTACAATAATCAAGCTGCCTTTCATGCTTTGCCTCCTTTCGACACATGGTTCCACAATGCCCATGCAGCCAGTATGCTGCCTATCGAGCCGCCAATGGTGAGTAGCAAAGCCTCAAGGCCAAGAGTCTGCAGACCTCCGATTATCTTTGGGTTTGAGCCTACCTCGATGCCAAGCAGGAAAAGCAGTGCCCAGATTAGGACAGTGATGATTTTTGAGACGACACCTGTATTTCTGCCACGAAGCAAGTAGCCGAGGCCGATGCCGCAAAGCATGATTGATACTATTATCAGCATAAGGGTTTTACGTTTTGTTTTACTGTTTTCTTAAAATCCACATATTGTATAACGTGCAATATGTGGATTTTATTGTATTAACAAGTAAATTAAGTCAAAGAGAGAGAACAATATCAGATGATGAAGGGACTTGCATCATTTTTTTTTGGTGTGAGTCCCTTTTTTTTCGACAAATCCTTGGTTATCTCATTATTTTTCACTTATTTTGCAGAAAAAATAAAGGAAATAAAGCATATATAATGAAAAAGAACAAGATTTTTGCAATGGCACTGGCTGCCATGATGCTCACTGGATGCGGTACATCGTCCACAGTGCCCATCACAGGTAGAAAACAGAACATACTTGTGAGCGACGAAGAGGTGCTCAGCCTCAGCAACCAGCAGTATCAAGAGTATATGAAGTCGGCAAAGGTGTCGACAAACGCTACGAACACCGCCATGGTGAAACGATGCGGACAACGTCTGGCAAACGCTGTGGTGTCATACCTCCAGCAGAACGGAATGGCCCAGGAAGTGGCAAACTACAAGTGGGAGTTTAACCTCATACAGGACAAGAGCGTGAACGCATTCTGTATGCCCGGAGGAAAAATTGTGGTGTACGAGGGACTGCTGCCAGTCACGAAAGACGAGGCGTCGCTCGCAGTAGTGCTCGGACATGAGATAGCCCACGCGGTGGCAAAACACTCGGCGGAGCGCATGAGCAACGAAGTGAGGAAGCAATATGGCGGACAGATACTCGGAGCTGTGCTTCAGGGAGCCGGAGCAAGCACAAACCTGCAGAGCATCAGCTCCACAGTGTTTGGCATTGGGTCGGCACTGGGCGGTGCTGCATATTCGCGCAGCCAGGAAAACGAAGCCGACCATCTCGGCATCATTTTTGCTGCCATGGCAGGCTACGACCCTATGGTGGCTATCGACTTTTGGAAACGTATGGCTGCCGCTACCGGCAACTCGTACTCGCTGCTTAGCGACCACCCGAGCGACGAAAGCAGAATAAAGAACATACAGGGATGGATGGACGAGGCTAAACAGTATTACACGCCGCAGACTGTGACAAATAAATCGACATCAACGACAACTAAGACAACCAAGACAACGTCGACAAAGTCGAGCCTTACAGGCAGCGGCAAGCCAATAAAGGCTACCAGAACAATAAAGATAGGTTCAAAATAAACTGGATATACTTCACTGCAAAATAGAATATCGCAAGAGAAAACATGAAAAACGGAAAAAAGATGTTTGTCGCACTCTGGACAGTTGTATGGGCGGTGGTGACTATTATGGCTTCCGCCTGTTCAAATGGCAACAAGGCTAATGGAAATCAGAATGACGACGACACGATAAACACCATACCCGTGGATACAGCCCTGCGCAACAGGCTTGAAAGCTTTGCTGAAAAGCCTCGCCCGCAGGGCAAATTCGCTTTCCACGTGTTTGATATCACTGCCGACAAACCGGTATTTGGCTTCAACGACACACTTGCGTTGCCCTCGGCCTCGTGTATGAAACTGCTCTCAGGCATTGCCGGACTCCATCTTCTTGGAAGCAATTATGAATACCAAACGGAGTTACTCACTGGCGGGAAGGTGGATGCCGACGGAACACTCGCCGGAAATCTCGCCTTCAAGGCCGGACTCGACCCGCAACTGATGGCTGCCGACCTTAACGACTTCTCGAAGGCTGTGAAAGAAAAAGGCGTGAAAAAGGTGGCAGGAAAGGTTTTTGTCGACCTCACAATTACAGAACCTGTGAAAAGTGAACAGCACTGGTATCCTTGGGACCTTACTTTCTCGAAATACGGACTGCTATACAAGGGTGGCGACAAGGTGGTGAAAAACCTCAAGGCCTCGCTAAGGGCTCATGGGGTGGCGGTGGCTGACAGTCAGGTGGTTGTGGCTCGGGCGCCGGAAGGAATGACCACGGTGCATATCGTGAAACGGCCTGTAGACGAAGTGGTGAAGCGCATGTGGAAAAACAGTTCCAACACTCAGGCCACGGCAATGCTCTACACCATAGGCCATAAGGAAAATCCCGATGCAGATCCAGTGGCAAGCGGTGTGGCTTACCTGCGCCGATTCTTGCATAACGACCTCGAAATGACCGACCGTACATTGTGCATCCACGACGGTTGCGGTCTCTGCACTTACAATCGTCTGTCGCCCAAGGCACTTACAACAATACTGCGTTTTGGATACAAAAACAAGGAGATTCGTGCCTCGTTGGAACGTAATCTCCCTGTGTCTGGTGTTGACGGAACATTGGCTCGTGAGATGACAGGTCCGAAAACACGTGGAAAGGTGCGTGCGAAAACCGGCACACTGTCTCATCCCTACGGCATCAGTTCTCTTGCCGGTTTTTGCGAAGCGTCAAACGGCCATCTTCTCGCCTTTGCCATTATGGACAGCGAGATGTCCGTGCTCGACGCAAGGGTGTTGCAAAGAAAACTGTGTGAAGAACTCGTAAAATAACTTTCATTTTTCAACTTCCTACATTCCCCTTGCCTTGAATACTTTCTCCTTGGCGGCGTTGATTTCCTGGAACTTCTTTTCTGCAGCTTTCTTCACGTCTTCGCCAAGGGTGGCAACGCGGTCAGGGTGGTGGGCGAGGGCTAGTTTGCGATATGCCTTGCGCACTTCGTCGTCGGTGGCGTCAGGAGAGACTCCAAGCACCTTGTAGGCCTCTTCAAGACTGTCGCCTTTAAGATTGAAGAGCGACTCTATGTCCTGTTGCGACAAGCCCAGCCAATGACCACACTCGCGGATGGCAGTCACCTCTGTGGGGTCAACACTGCCGTCGGCCTGTGATATCAGCACAAGGAAGTTGACCAACTGCAGACGCTGGGAATAGTCCATGAAATGTGCTATCTGGTTGCAACAGTCGGCCACGGTGTTCTTGAACTGTAGTCGTCCCTGATACTTCTGCTCGTCGAAGAGTCTCAGCAGAATCTGTTCTCCCTGCGACTGGGCCGCCATGCCGAAGTTCTGCCGTAGAAACTCCCTTACGAGCTGCATTTCCGAATGCATCACCCGTCCGTCGGCCTTTATTACATACGACGCTAAGACAAGTAGCGCGAACATGAAGCTGTTGCGCTGTTCGTCGGCACTATATTCGCGGGTTGTGCCATAGCTGTCGCCGAAGGCCCCGCTGCGTGTTCCCGAGTTGCCGGGGTTGTTCACGGAGTCAAGTCCATTGTCGAACAAGGCTCCTATTGCCACTCCTGCCAATGCTCCAAGTGGCCCTGCGGTAATCCATCCGAGAATACCGCCAATCCATTTGCCTGCACTCATATTATTATATTATTAAGTTTATGTTTAATGTTTTCAGTTGTTAAGTCTTTTTCACACTCAAATACATTCCCGAAAGAATGAAGAGGGAGCCGACGAGAAAGAAGAGAGTAATCTGTTCGTCCAGTACAAGCCATGCCACGAAGATAGTGGTGATGGGATTGAAATAGACCCAGTTGGTACATTTCACGGCTCCAAGCTTAGCCATACACCAGCTCCAAGTGAGATAGCAAAGCATGGAGGCAACACAGCCAAGAAACAACAGGTTGGCAATCACTCCTGGACGGAATAGCACCTCCGGCGATGGCAGTTCCGGCACTATAAGATAGTAGGGCAGGATGGTCAGCACACCGTAGAAGAACACTTTTCGAGTGATGAACAATGCCGAGTAGCGGTCCATTACGAGCTTCATCAGCAGCGAGTAGAACACCCAACTCATACAAGCCGTGAAGGCAAGGCCGTCGCCTATGGGCGAGAGATGGAGCACAAACCTGCCGTTGAGCACCACAATGGCCATGCCCGCAAACGCCAGCAACGACCCTACAATCTGCCAAAGCCTGAAACGCTCAGACTTGTAGAACATGCCGATGACGATGGCTGCGAATAGTGGACAGGAACATACTATGAGCGACACGTTGGTGGCTGTGGTGAAGCGGAGGGCTTCGTTTTCGCTAAGGAAATACAAGGAGCCTCCTGTCACTCCCAATGCCGCCATCACAAGTTCGTCGCGCCAGTTGTCCGAGAGCCATTTATGTTGTATCTTCCTCCATTTCTCAGGAGCCGATGTCTTCAGTTTTTTGCGGAGAAACAATGGGCGGAGCAAGGAGAAGCCTGTCAGCATGACATACGCTATGATGAAGCGGAGCGTAAAGATTTGTGCGGGCGAAAGACCGTTGATAATCAATAGTTTCGTCCACACAAATGTCGTTCCCCAGATGGCAACCGTGAAGAATGCCACGATATGGAAAATGTTATCTTTCACTTCTTATCTCAATGTCCCTTTTTACGTGGTTTCTGATTTTCGTCAGATACTGCTTCATGCGGTCGGAGTCCTTATGGTCGATAATGTCGAGAAGTTCTTTCAGCTCGTCGCGTATCTCTGACACCTGGTCGCTGGTATAGGGGTTGAAGAGTATTTCCTGAAGCAGGTAGTCGTCTTCGTTAAGCACTCCCTTGGCTATGCGCATGTGGCGCTTGAAGGTGGTTCCAGGAGCGTCCTGGTGTTTCATTACTGCCGCGAACACAAACGTGCTGACGAAAGGAATGCTAAGAGAGTATGCCACCGTGCGGTCATGCTCCTCGAAGGTGTATTCATAGATGTTGAGGCCAAGACGGCTGTAGAGGTCCTTGAAGAAGATGCGTCCCATATAGTCGCCCTCGCTGATGATGATGGCATTCTCCTCGCTCAGTTGGTTGAGGTTGGCGAAGGTGGGTCCGAACATCGGGTGGGTGGACACATAGCGATGGCCAGTGGTCTCGTAATACTCCTTCAGGTTGGTCTTCACCGACGATATGTCGCTGATGATGCAGTCGGCTGGCAGGAATGGCAGCACTTCCTGAAATGCAGGGATAGTGTATTTAACTGTCACAGCATTTATTACGAGTTCCGGAGCAAACGCCTTTATCTCCTCTAAGGTGGTGAGGCGTTGGCAGTTGTATGTGAAGCGCATCCGCTTCGGGTCTTTCTCGTATACGGCCGTTTCGTGGTCGAAACTGAGCAGGTCGAGGAAGAAACTTCCCATCTTCCCTGCGCCCAATACTAAAATCTTCATTTGTTTTTTATTGTTAAAGTTCCGCATGTGCCGGAACCTCCCGATTGTAGGCGGTATCGTGACATGGGAAACTTGAGTTGATTACAAATAATACAATTATTTGTTGATTATTTCCATCTGCTGGCGAACGCTTTCCTCGTGGATGAGCTCGAATACTTTTGCGGTGAATTCGGGAGACATGCCGCACAGAGTGCCCTGGGCACCTCGTTTTTCGAGAATTTCGTTGTAGCGGGCAGCTTGAAGGATGGTCATGTTGTGTTCCTTCTTGTACTGTCCTATCTCGCGGCATACCCGCATGCGCTTTGAGAGAAGGTCCATGAGCTGGTTGTCGAGCTCGTCAATCTGTCGGCGCAGCTGTGTGATGCCCTCTGTAGACTGCTTCTCGTTGCGGATGACAAGGAGTGAGAGTATGTAGTCGAGTACGTCGGGCGTAACTTGCTGCTTGGCGTCGCTCCATGCACAGTCAGGATTGCAGTGGCTTTCCACGATGAGTCCGTCGAATCCAAGGTCGAGGGCCTGCTGGCAGAGTGGGGCGATGAGTTCGCGGCGGCCTCCGATGTGCGATGGGTCGCATATGATAGGCAGTTCGGGTATGCGGCGGTGGAGTTCGATAGGAATCTGCCACATCGGGGTGTTGCGGTATATTTTCTTGTCGTAGCTTGAGAAGCCTCGGTGTATGGCAGCCAGCTTCTTCACGCCAGCCTGGTTGATGCGTTCCAAGGCACCTATCCACAGTTCAAGGTCGGGGTTGACAGGGTTTTTCACAAACACCGGAACGTCAACTCCCTTTAGTGAGTCGGCCAGAGCCTGCATGGCAAATGGGTTTGCTGAGGTGCGTGCGCCAATCCAAAGGATGTCGATGCCGTATTTCAGTGCGAGTTCCACATGTTCAGGAGTTGCCACCTCGGTTGAGACGAGCATTCCGGTTTCTTCCTTCACCTGTTTCATCCAAGGCAGTGCCACTTCTCCGTTGCCTTCGAAGCCGCCTGGCTTCGTGCGGGGTTTCCATATTCCGGCGCGGAACATGTGGCATCCCTTTTCTGCAAGTTGTCTTGCAGTTGTCATCACTTGCTCTTCCGTTTCGGCTGAGCATGGTCC
>CALZAP010000021.1 GCA_945614335.1 uncultured Prevotella sp. | reverse complement strand
AAGAAATACGACCACTCAAACACTCCTACTCCCGTAAAGCCATACTTGAAGGTCTCGGTGATGGCAGTGAGCGGATTGGCCACCATTACCCATATCTTGTCGGGATAATTCTGCTTCATGACCGAAAGCGGATAGATGACAGGAGTGGCATACATCCACAACTGAACACCAAACGACACAAGGAAGCGAAGGTCGCGATACTTTGTGGTCATCGAAGATATCACAAGTCCAAACCCAAGTCCAAGGCCTGCCAACATCATCACCAACAGTGGAGTGAGCAGTATGGTCCAGTTGATGTCAAAACCTCCTAACTCCACACTATAATAGATGTATACGGCAAAAAACAACAGAAACTGTATTCCGAGTTTTATCATGTTTGATATCACTATCGAGAATGGCACCACAAGGCGTGGGAAATACACCTTGCCGAATATCTGCTGGTTGGCGTTGAACGTGTCGGAACACTTGGTCAGACAGTCGGCGAAATAATTCCAGCACACCAGTCCTGCAAGATAGAACACCGCCTGGGGCACTCCGTCGGTGGAAATGCCGGCAATGCCACCGAACACAAACATAAACATCACGGTGGTGAGTATCGGCTGAATGAAAAACCATAGCGGACCGAGTATCGTCTGCTTGTAAAACGTGACGATATCTCTCTTCACATACATCATCAGCAGGTCGCGATAGCGCCATACTTCCTTTAGGTCAAGACTGAAAAGACGTTTTCTATTGTCTATTATTGTGTCCCATTGCTGTTCCATTCCTTTGTTGTTTTGATTATGGTTATTTCTATTTTGCAAATTTAGGAAAAAACACTGACACTACCACACATTACACTCCATATTTAACATTTTTTGAATTATAGAGAGTTACAAGGCAGAGGCAAAGCCTATGGCAAGCACGCTGATTTTCACATCGGGCACTTCACGGGTTATCTCCCTGCCGCATGACTTCATGGTGGCTCCTGTAGTCACTATATCGTCGATAAGAAGGAGGTGTTTTCCTTCAAGAGAGGTCGGAGCATTCACCTTGAAATTATTTTCCACATTCTCTTGTCTCTGTATATAGTCGAGATGTGTTTGGCTGCAATGAAACGTCATTCGTGCCACGCTCTCGGTTTCAACCGGTATGCCAGTCACCTCACTCACTCCCCTCGCAATGCACTCACACTGGTTATATCCTCTCCACTCCCTTCTTTTCTTTGTCAACGGCATCGGCACTATACAGTCTATACCATCGAAGAAATCACTCTCTGACAACATCTTAGCTGCCATACGTCCTAAAAACACCCCCACGTCGGGATTGTTTTTGAACTTAAGGCTGTATATCACTTTTGCCATATCAGAACCAGGCCTGTATCTCATTATGGCCTGAGCCTTTTCTATCGGAAACACACCATAGAAAAGCCTTGCGAGGTTGTTGTCGCTGTTATCATGAAACAACGGACTGAAAGGTTTATACAAAAAGCACGCACAGCACACAAACTCTTCACCCGACACCATACGTCTGCCGCATATCAGACAATGGCGCGGCAGAATGAAATCGGCGATGTCGTGTAAAAGCTCATGCGCAAACCCGTATATTTTGGCCCCCAAAAATGAGGCAATGCCTTTTCCATACTTTTTCATACCGCAAAATTACGCGTTTTCTTGTAAAAAACAAAAGAATATATAGAAAAAAGGAAAAATAGGAGTAGATTATTTTGTTTTTCGCATTAAAAGAAGTAACTTTGCACAAACTTTTTACGAGATGAAAGAAATATTTGTTAAAGACTCTGAACTGCGTAAGGCAGCTCAAGAGGGAATGGATGAATTTGTAGGCGTGTTCTACAATGCCATATCAGAGGCTGTGGGAGGACAGCTCACTGCAGAAAACATGGCCGAGCTGAACGCCGACCAACTCACGCTGTGGGGATTCCACGCCCTTCACGAGGAAGTGATGGACGGAGGATTCGTACAGCTTATACACAACGGCTACGGCGACTTCATTTTCCTCAACCCCTTCGCAAAGGCCATAAAGGACTGGGGACTCCGCGACCTGTCGAATATGATATACGACGTGAAACGCCTCTACTGGAAATACAAGGATGAGATAATGCGCGACTGTTCCGACGACGAGTTCATGCAGATGTTTGAAAAAATGCCGGAATTCGACGACTACGACGACAGCTTCGTAGAAAACGAGGAACACTGGACTGCCCTTGTGGCGGAATATATTGACAATAATATTGAAAAGTTTGCAACCATTAAAGATGAATAAAGACGAACTGAACATAAGAAAGAAAAGCCCGGTGAACATAAGAAACAAAAAGGCTTCTTTCGAATACTTCTTCATCGAGACTTACACGGCGGGCATCGTGCTCACAGGCACAGAGATAAAGTCGATAAGGCTCGGAAAGGCTTCGCTCGTGGACACCTTCTGTTTCATCACCAACGGTGAGATATGGGTGAAGGGCATGAACGTCAGCCCTTACTTCTACGGCTCATACAACAACCACGAGTCGAAACGCGACAGAAAGCTCCTGCTGAACCGTAAGGAGATACAAAAGTTGGAAAGTGCCACTAAACAAACTGGCTTCACCATTGTGCCGCTCTTAGTGTTCATCGACCAAAACGGACGTGCAAAAATGGATATCGCACTATGCAAGGGTAAAAAGGAGTTCGACAAGAGACAGACCCTGAAGGAAAAAGAAGACAGAAGGGAAATGGACAGGGCGATGAAACATTATTGAAAAGGAGGTAAGGAGGTAAGGAGGTAAGGAGTTATCTCCTGAAAAAAACAGAAACTTGAATTATGAACATTAGAGATATAATAAAACATAGGATACTGGTGCTCGACGGAGCCATGGGAACGATGATTCAGAAATACTCCCTCACGGAAAAAGACTTCCGGGGAGAGAGGTTTGCCGACTTCCCTACAGAGATGAAAGGCAACAACGACATGCTGAACATCACCAAGCAAGACGTCATCGAGGATATTCACAGAAAATACCTCGTGGCTGGTGCCGACATCATATCCACAAACACCTTCAGCAGCCAACGAATATCTCAGGCCGACTACGGACTGGGAGAATACAGCCGCGAGATGGCTTTCGAGGGTGCAAGGATAGCACGACGGGTGGCTGACGAATTCTCTACCGACGAAAAACCGAGATTCGTGGCTGGTTCTGTCGGACCTACAAACAAAACCTGCTCCATGAGCCCCGACGTGAGCGACCCCGCAAAACGCGACATCACATACGACCAACTTTTCGACGCATACCGCGAACAGATGGAAGGACTGATGGAAGGAGGCGCCGACATCATTCTCATCGAGACCATCTTCGACACACTGAACGCCAAGGCTGCCATCGATGCAGCCACCTCCACCATGCAGCGACTGCAAAAAGACCTGCCCATAATGGTGTCGGTCACTGTCAGCGACCTCGCCGGACGCACACTGAGCGGACAAACCCTCGACGCCTTCATGGCAAGCGTGGGCTCCTACCCTATCTTCTCCATCGGACTCAACTGCTCGTTCGGCGCAAGACAGATGAAACCTTTCATCGCCGAACTGGCACGTAAGGCTCCTTGGTATACCAGCGCCCATCCTAACGCCGGACTGCCAAACTCCATGGGACTATATGACGAAACGGCTGAGAGCATGGCCCAGCAGATAGCGGAATTTATCGACGAGGGACTGGTGAACATCGTGGGAGGATGCTGCGGCACCACCGACGAGTTCATTGCCCGGTATGCCGACCTCGTGAAAGGGAAGACGCCACGGGAGCCTAAGCCAAAACCCGAGACCATGAGGCTCAGCGGACTCGACCTGCTCGACGTCACTCCCGAAGTGGGATTCGTAAACGTGGGCGAACGCTGCAACGTGGCTGGCTCGAGAAAGTTCCTGAGACTGATAAAGGAGAAAAACTACGAAGAAGCCATTGGCATTGCACGTAAACAGGTGGCCGACGGGGCACAGGTGATTGACATCAACATGGACGACGGACTGCTCGACGCTCAGGAAGAGATGACCACCTTCCTGAAACTCATAGCCGCCGAACCCGACGTCACACGCGTCCCGGTGATGATCGACTCTTCGAAATGGGAGGTGATTACCGCCGGACTGAAATGCGTTCAAGGCAAGGCCATCGTCAATTCCATATCGCTGAAAGAAGGCGAGGAGACCTTCAAAAGCCACGCCCGCGACGCCATGCGCTACGGCGCTGCCGTGGTGGTGATGTGTTTCGACGAGGAAGGACAGGCCACCACCTTCGAGCGAAGAATAGAGATTGCCGAACGTGCTTACCGCATTCTTACTCAGGAGGTTGGCATGAATCCGCTCGACATCATCTTCGACCCCAACGTGCTCGCTATAGCCACCGGCATGGAAGAACACAACGCATACGCAGCCGACTTCATACGTGCCACGGAATGGATACGCCAAAACCTTCCGGGAGCTCATGTTAGCGGCGGTGTGAGCAATCTCTCGTTCTCTTTCCGCGGCAACAACTATATCCGCGAAGCCATGCACGCCGTGTTCCTCTACCACGCCATCTCAAAGGGAATGGACTTCGGCATTGTCAACCCTGCCACGAAAGTGCTCTACAGCGACATTCCCGCCGACCAGCTCACAGTCATCGAGGACGCCATCCTCAACCGCACCCCCGATGCCGCCGAACGACTCATCAGCCTTGCGGAAAATCTGAAGGCTGAAGCCGACAGCAACAAGGACAACACCGCTGCCGCCGACAACAGCCAAGAGGAGAAATGGCGCTCGGAACCTCTCGAACAGCGCCTGGCACACGCTCTGATTAAGGGCATTGCCACATATCTCGACGCCGACCTCCACGAGGCTCTCGACAAATACCCCCAGGCTGTCAGCATCATCGAAGGACCGCTCATGGACGGCATGAACACCGTGGGCCAGCTCTTCGGAAGCGGAAAGATGTTCTTGCCACAGGTGGTGAAAACCGCACGCACCATGAAACAGGCGGTAGCAATACTTCAGCCCTACATCGAGGCGCAGAAGGAGGAAGGCAACACCAAGGCGGGCAAGGTGCTCATCGCTACCGTAAAGGGAGACGTACACGACATTGGCAAAAACATCGTGGGGGTGATCATGGCATGCAACAACTACGAGGTGATCGACATGGGAGTGATGGTGCCTGCAGAACAGATTGTGAAAAAGGCAATGGAAGAAAAGGTGGACATCATCGGACTCAGCGGACTCATCACGCCGAGCCTTGAGGAAATGGTGAACGTGGCCAAGGAAATGGAAAAGGCCGGACTACGGCTGCCAATCATGATTGGCGGAGCGACAACAAGCGAGATGCATGTGGCACTGAAAATAGCCCCTGTATACAGCGGGCCGGTGGTGTGGATGAAAGACGCGTCGCAAAACCCACTCATGGCTTCACAACTGCTCAACGGAGAAGAGGAGACATCACTAAAAGCCTCACTCGACAAAAAATACAGCCTCATGAGAGACGAGTATACCTCACGGCAAACACCATTGGCAAGCCTTGAGGAAGCAAGGAAAAACAAGCTCCAACTCTTTTAACTCCACTTCTTGAGTTAAAGGAGTTAAACAAATAAAAAAATTGAATTATGATTAAGACAATACTTTTCGATATGGGAGGAGTGGTCATAACACTCAACCAACAACAAGCCATAGAGCGCTTCAAGGCTCTTGGACTGCACGACGCCGAACAACGCCTCGACGCTTACACCCAACAAGGCATCTTCGGCGACCTTGAGGCGGGAAAGATTAGCGAAGAGGACTTCCGCCGCGAACTGAGCCTTCTCGTGGGTCACGAACTTTCATGGGAGGAATGTCGCCACGGATGGCTCGGCTATTGTGGCGGCGTGCCACAACGCAATCTCGACAAGATGGCGGAACTCCGCAAACGGGGCTATCGCGTCGTGCTGCTCTCTAACACCAACCCCTTCATGATGTCGTGGGTCATGAGCGACGAGTTCGACGGTCAGGGACACTCCCTCGGCCACTACCTCGACGAGGCTTACATGAGCTATAAATGCGGAGCCATGAAACCCTCGAACGTGTTCTTCGATGCCGTCATCAAAGGCGAAAACCTCGTGCCGGAAGAAACTCTCTTCCTCGACGACGGACCTCGCAACATCGAGGCGGCAAAAGCCCTCGGCATCAAGACGCTGCTCGTAAACAACGGCGAAGACTGGACTGGATTAATTGAAGAAAAACTTAATGAACAACAATGAGAACAAAACTCTTACTCACAATGATCATTGCGGCCATTACGGCCGTGGCACAGCCGAAACGTGAATTCAGGGGAGCGTGGATACAATGCGTCAACGGACAGTTCCTCGGCATGTCCACAGAAAAGATGCAGGCCACACTGTCATACCAACTCGACGAACTGCAGAAAGACGGCTGCAACGCCATCATCTTCCAGGTAAGGCCTGAGTGCGACGCCCTATACCAAAGCAGCATAGAGCCTTGGAGCCGCTTCCTCACCGGACAGCAGGGCAAGACTCCCTCGCCCTATTGGGACCCGCTGCAGTGGATGATCGACCAGTGCCACCGCCGCGGCATGGAGCTCCACGCATGGATAAACCCCTACCGCGCCAAGACAAAGACCACGTCGCAGCTCGCCGCCAACCATGTGGCTGCACAACACCCCGAGCGTGTGTTCTCCTACGACGGACAACTCATCATGAACCCCGCACTAGAGGTAAACCGCAACTACATCTGCAACGTTGTGGAAGACATAGTGAAGCGATACGACATCGACGGACTCCACATCGACGACTATTTCTATCCCTACCCCGCTGCCGGACAGTCCATACCCGACAAGAAGGAGTTCAGCACCATGTCTAACGGCATCAGCGACCTGGGCGACTGGCGACGCTATAACGTCAACCTCTTCATACGCCAGCTCCACGAGACCATCGCCAAGACCAAGCCTTGGGTGAAGTTCGGCGTGTCTCCCTTCGGCATCTACCGCAACAAGCAAAGCTCGCGTATGGGCAGCAATACCAAAGGCCTGCAGAACTACGACGACCTCTACGCCGACGTGCTTCTCTGGATCAACAACGGCTGGATAGACTATTGCGTGCCCCAGATATACTGGCAGATAGGCCATCCCACTGCCGACTACACCACCCTCATCGAATGGTGGAACCACTATGCCGGCGGCAGGCCTCTTTACATTGGCGAGGACGTGGAGCGAACGGTGAAATACCCCGACCCCTCAAATGTCAACAGCCACCAGCTTCCCGCGAAGATGAACCTCCACATGCAGATGAGAAACGTGAAAGGCACAGTGCTCTGGTATGCCAAAGCCGCCGTCGACAACGTGGGCAACTACGGCACCCTCCTGCGCGAACAGTACTGGAAGACACCCGCCCTCCAGCCTCTCATGCCTTTCATCGACGGCAAGGCACCAAAAAAGCCGCGCAAGGTGAAAGCCGTGTGGACCTCCGACGGATACATTCTCTTCTGGACTGCTCCAAAGGGACATGGCTGGAAAGACAAGGCGGAGAAATATGTGGTTTACAGATTTGAAAATGGGGAGAAATGCGATATCGGTAACCCCGCAAAAATCATAGCCATCACCACCGATACCTTCTATAAACTGCCTTACGACTCAGGAAAGAGAAAATACACCTACATGGTCACTTCTCTCGACAGAATGCAAAACGAGAGCAAGGCTGTGAAAAAGAAAGTGTCACTCTAATATTTATCATTTTTACACATGGCTGACAACAATACTACAAAAACAAGGAAGACAAGCAAGACAACACCTGTCGACAATACATACGGACACCTGCAGCCACAGGCTCTCGACGTGGAGAAGGCGGTGCTCGGAGCACTCATGATCGACCGCGACGCCTATGCCGTGGTCTGCGAGATACTCTATCCCGAAAGCTTCTACGAGCAGCGCAACCAGCTCATCTACGAAGCCATCAGAAGCCTGAGCATGGCTGAAAAACCGGTGGACATTCTCACCGTCACCAACGAACTGGAACGTAACGGCAACATCGAGAAGGCGGGCGGACCGATATACGTCACCGAACTGGCGGCCAACGTGGCTTCCTCGGCTAACATCGAGTACCACGCCCGCATCGTGGCACAGAAATTCCTCGCCCGCCAGCTCATCTCATTCGCCAGCGTCATAGAGACAAAGGCGTTTGACGGTACTGTGGACGTGGACGAACTGATGCAGGAGGCCGAGGGCTCGCTCTTCGAGCTTTCCCAGCGCAACATGAAGAAAGACTACACGCAGATCGACCCCGTCATCACCAACGCCATCGAGGTAATACAGAAGGCGGCGGCAAACAAGGACGGCCTTACCGGCGTGCCCACAGGCTATCACAAGCTCGACGACATCACCAGCGGCTGGCAGCCTTCCGACCTTGTCATCATTGCCGGACGCCCCGCCATGGGAAAAACCTCTTTCGCCCTCTCCATGGCAAAGAACATCGTGGCAGACTTCAAGGTGCCCACAGCCTTCTTCTCACTCGAAATGAGCAACGTGCAGCTCGTCAACCGACTGATATCCAACTGCTGCGAGATACAGGGAAGCAAGATACTCAACGGACAGCTCAAGCCCGACGAATGGGACCGTCTCGACAAGCGCATCAACGGCCTTATCGGCGCTCCGCTCTACGTCGACGACACTCCCGGCCTCTCGGTGTTCGAGCTCCGCACAAAGGCACGCCGACTGGTGCGCGAACATGGAGTGAAGCTCATCATGATCGACTACCTCCAGCTCATGAACGCCAACGGCATGCGGTTCAGCAGCCGTCAGGAAGAGGTGTCCACCATCTCGCGCTCGCTGAAGGGTCTGGCCAAGGAGCTCGACATCCCCATCCTCGCCCTCAGTCAGCTCAACCGTGGTGTTGAGTCCCGCGAGGGCCTTGAAGGCAAGCGTCCGCAGCTCAGCGACCTCCGCGAGTCGGGAGCCATCGAGCAGGATGCCGACATGGTGCTCTTCGTCCATCGTCCCGAATACTATCACATCTATCAGGACGAGAAAGGCCGCGACCTTCACGGCATGGCACAGATTATCATCGCCAAGCACCGTAAGGGAGCCACCGGCGACGTTCTTCTCACCTTCCGCGGCGAGTTCACACGTTTCGAGAATCCTGAAGACTCCTCTCTCACTCGTTCCCTTCCGGCCAACGAAGGAGAGATAATGGGTTCGCGCATCAATGGCGACAACCCTCCCGTGCAGTCTCCCGACTACACCCCCTTCGACCCTTCCACCATTCCCCCCGTCGACGGCCCCATGCCGTTTTAGGGGGGGGGGGAAGGGAGAACCCTACATTTTCTTTATCTCCAAGTCCGCTCCGGCCTTGTTGATAATCATAAGCTCGTCGGCACGTATCTCCCAGTTGCGGTATGGCATAAACTGTTCATCTCTGATGTTCTGGATATATACCACCTCGCCATCACAAAGCAGCTCCACAAATCCCCTCTTGCGCATCACCGGACGGTGGCGGTAGGTAAAGCCCGAAGGCCCGTCCACCCAGAACTCTTTATTCTCCCCGACTCCTTCCTTCCGCCAGCCTCTTCCTCTCTGACGGGAGCGTGGTCAAGGTCTTGTTGCAGCCACGTCATCCCTGGCTCGTCCTTGTATATCCTTGCAAGGCCGCAGTCCGCGTCCCACCATCTGCAGGTATTTCGTCAACGACAGCGTAGGCCGTGCCAGCTGTATAAACTCCACATCCGGACAGTCAAACCCCTCCGAAAAAAAATCAACACTGACGAGCACCTGGAGCCCCTGTGGTCCCTCTGCCCCCCAGTGGGGGGTTAAGGCTTCCGCTCCCGAATGCGCAGCCGCGCCCTCGGCGCATAAACACTCGCAACTCTGTTGCGTCAAAACTCACAGCCGATGGGCTCTGATGCCCGTCGGCTACCTTAATGAATTAAAGCTCACATAGTGAGCGTTGGGAGTCCTCCCCTGAGGGGAGGAAGCCGTAGGAGAGGTGGAGCCCCTTCTTTAGCAAAGAAGGGGACGGGGGATGATTAGAAAAAAAATCATTATCTGATGCCCGTCGGCTACCTTAATGAATTAAAGCTCACATCGTGAGCGTTGGGAGTCCCGCCCACGGTCATCCATTTCCAACAAGAACCACATAGGTACTGTCTATCTAATGAAACCTAAGGAAATCAATGGGTTTAACTACATTAATATCTGAGAATCCAAAATCCTTGATGTTGTTAGTAACAATATAATCAGCACCAATCTTCTTTGCCGAATAATACTGGATAGCATCTTCAAAATCATTTGCCCTAAGAGCTACAGAGTCAGCAATAACATTTCTGTCAACAGATACGATTCTCACCATCTCCATCAACGTGTCGAGAATGTCATAAAGAGCATTGCCCTTTGCAACCTTTCTCATAATATATGCCAAGTGAGAAAAGGCCAACGATGAAACATACAGTTCACATGTTTCACCATAACCCATAAGTAAAATACTTCTGGCATGGCTAACTCCTTCCCGGCAAAGGAAAAAATCTAACAAGACATTTGTATCAACAAAAACCTTTTTCACAACTCTACTTATTGATTATGTAATTAAACCGTTCGTCATTCTCATCAGATACACCTCTAAGAATGCCGCATAATTTTTCCCATTTGGCAGGCAAAGCAGAAGGTTCCTTAGATGGTTTAGAAGAAATGACATTTTTCAGCATTTCCTCCACCATGGTCTGAAGACTAATATTATGCCTTTTAGCGTACAATTCAGCTCCATTATATATATTCTGGTCAATAGTCAAAGTATTCATATCTGTCCCTTTCTTTTAATTCACACCGCAAAGATAGTGCAAAAAATCGATTTAGCAAAGGAAATGAGAATAAATTTTCATTTCTGAGCGTGAGATTTTTATTTAAATCGAAGACAAAACCAAATAAAAAAGCATTTTTTTTATTTTTTTTGTGATGCAGCCCATTTTATCTAAAAATGGCGCAAGAAAAATCCAATTCTCCAAACATTTCCCCATTTTTCTGCGAATAATCACCAATCATTCCTCACTCCTCATTTAGACA
>CALZAP010000020.1 GCA_945614335.1 uncultured Prevotella sp. | reverse complement strand
TCCATCTCCGTGCCAATCAGGAGACGGGCGAGCTCGTGGCGTTTGACGACGACGACAAGGAGATTACGCGTACGGTGATTGAGCAGTGGATAAACAACCAGGACGAGAACTTCTACGAGCAAATCACGGGAGTCATCCGCAAGTGTATCGACCACAAGAAAAAGCAGATAGAAAAGCTGTCGATACTGAAGCCCTACTCGTTCGTGCTTGAAGATGACGAGAAGGAGAACGTGGCTGAGTTATTTGTGGTGGATGACGACACGGTGATTATTGATCCGGAACTGATGAAGGATCTCGACAAGGATCTCGACGACTTTCTTGAGAAACTTCTGAAAGAGTAAGTTCAGCGATCCACTTTCCTCAGTTCCCAAAAAGTGACGGCGGCGGCAGCTGCCACATTTAGAGAGTCGACGGAATGGGACATGGGGATACGTACCACGTAGTCTGCGGCATTTATCACGTGTGAGGGCAGTCCGTCGCCTTCTGTTCCCATCACAACAGCCAAACGCTCTATGGTCTTCAGTACCGGATGGTCGAGAGGAATGGAATTGTCGCTCAGGGCCATGGCGGCAGTCTTGAAGCCGAGTCTTGAGAGGCTCTGCACCGGCTCGTCAAGCCATGTCCAGGGCACAAGGAACACGCTTCCCATCGAAACTCTTACTGCACGACGGTTGAGCGGGTCGCAAGAGTCGCGGGTGAGTAGCACGGCATCGATGCCGAGTGCCGCCGCCGAGCGGAAGATGGCGCCAATGTTGGTGGTATCGCACACTGCATCTATCACCACCACCCTACTTGCGTTGCGACATACTTCGTCTACCATGGGCAGCATAGGGCGACGCATGGCACAGAGCACACCGCGTGTGAGCGTATACCCCGTGAGCGAGGCAAGCAGTTCACGGTCGCCTGTATAGACGGGAATGTCGCCACAACGCGAGATGATATCGGCGGCATCGCCATTGATATGACGTCGTTCGCACAGCAACGACAATGGCAGGTAGCCACTGTCAAGAGCTACCTTTATAACCTTCGGACTCTCAACGATAAACACACCGCCTTCAGCCATCGGCAACTGCCGCAGCTGGGCTTCGGTGAGCGAACTGTAAACTTCTATGCCTTGCTGGTCGAGCGAGGTGATTTCCACTATATTCATTACTTACTGATCTGGATTTTCCACATATCCTTGATATTCAGGCACGAGGGCACTCATCACCGAGTCGTAGCTCTGGTGCATGATGGCCTGTATGTTTCTCGGTCCTTTGTCTACAGGATAGATGGGCTGGTGGATGGTGAGCGAGAGTGGATGCCAGTTGGCAAAATGCCAGTCGCGTGTGCGTGGCATGATGTTGAACGAACCGTTGATGGTGATGGGCACCACGGGCAGCTGCAGTTCGTCGGCGAGCATGAACGCCCCTTTCTTAAACACACCCATGTGTCCTGTAAACGAGCGCGAACCTTCCGGGAACACCACAACGCTCATTCCGCTCGACAGTGTTTTCCTTGCCGTGTCGTATGTTTCCTTCACCTTGCTTGGTCCACGTTTGTCTACAAATATCTGATGAGACTTTTTGCAGGCATATCCCACAAATGGTATTTTTTTCAGTTGCCATTTCATCATCCACTTGAAGTTACGGCAGAGGAAGCCATAGATGAGGAAGATGTCGAACGCTCCCTGATGGTTGGCAACGAACACGTAAGAATGTCCTTTCTCCAGATTCTCCCTACCCTCCACCTTCACTGGCAGAAGGAAGATACGGGTGATGATCCATCCCCATACGTGTCCGGGATAGTAGCCCCAGAAATGTCCGTTGCCGATAGCGCATCCTATAGCAATGGTGAGGGTTGTAAGTATGGTGACGACTATCGTTACCGGTACTGCCACCAACAACTGGTAAATGTAATAGATGTATTTCATATAATTATACTTTTAATCTCGTAATTTTTTATTTAGGAGTTATGGAGTTAACTCCTCTAATCCTTTAATCCTCTAATCCTTTAATCTTTTAATTCTTTAATTCTTTTCAGCGTTATCACCACTATCTCCCCCGGCACTCCAAAGCGGAAGGGGATGAAGCCTCCCATACCTGTGGATACATTTATGGCTCGGCTGCCTTCGTAGAACATGCCGCCCCACTCGCTGTAGATAAGCCGTATGGGGCTCCATCCGAAGATGGCGAACTGCATGGCATGGGTATGGCCGCTGAGAGTGAGCTGGGCATTGGACTCGGGAAGTATCTTGCGCCGCCATGCCGTGGGGTCGTGCTGGAGCATGATGACAAAAGCCTTGCTGTCTACGCCCTTCAGGGTCGTGGTCACCTTGCCTTTCTGCGGAAAATGAACACCGTCGCCATCGTTGTCCATACCGGCTATGACGATGGAGTCGTTGGCGCGGCATATCGAATGATGGTCGTTGACGAGCAGCGTCCACCCCATCTGCTTCTCAAGACGCATGGTCTCACGCTCGTTGGCCACACAGGTGGATGGGTCGGCGTGGATATAGTTGGAGTAGTCGTGATTGCCGAGCACGGAGTAGACACCGTCCACAGCCCTCAGCGACGAGAGTGTTTTTAGATGCGGGTATATCTCCTGCGGTTCACGGTTCTGAAGGTCGCCGGTGAATACGATGGCATCGGCACACTGGGCGTTGATGCTGTCGACAAACTGCTGGAGCAGATGCTGGCGCGAAGCGTCGTAGGTACCCACATGCGCGTCGGAGAAATGTACTATGCGGTAGCCGTCGAACGAGGCGGGCAGGTCAGGCGACTTGTATTCCACATGGCGCACGGTGACTTGTGAAAAGCCTGTGGTACAGCCATATACTGCCACATACCAAATAGCGGCTACTACTATGACACCAGCTATGCGTCCGTAGTTTCGTGGCGGATGCTGTGTTCTTTTTGTCACAGCCCTTACGATGCGGCTTGTGAGAAATCCAAGGAATGTGCAAAGCGCATACATGGTCTTCGGCACCACGATTGTGGCAAGGAAGAAGAGGTAGGCGTTCATGAGCGAGAAGTCGCGCGGTGCGAAGTCTTTCGACACAACTAGAGCCACCGTTGCGGCTATCATCAGCAGCGACGGCAGCAACAGCAATGCGCATCTTACCTTTCTCACCTTCCCGTCGCTCTTCCTTCTTACATATCGTCTGAAGAGCCATGTGTCTGACAGTATTATCGCTAATAATATAGGTATGAATATTCTGGTGATCATATCTCCCTTGTTATCGGATTAAGAAATTTTTTCATCATTTCTATTGGCACAGCCCGTCGGCTGGCATAGTCAACGAGTTGGTCCTGGCCTATGGCTCCAATGCTGAAATAGCGGGCCTGGGGGTGAGCCATCATCAGTCCGCTCACGGAGGCGTGGGGTTTCATTGCCCCGTTCTGTGTCAGCCTCACTCCTATGTCGGCAAAGTGCAGTATGCTGTCGAGCAGGAAGTTCAGGCTGGCGTCGGGCAGGGAGGGATAGCCCACTGCCGGACGTATGCCTTGGAATTTCTCCACGTGCAGCTCTTCGATGGTGAGCCGCTCGTCGGGAGCATAGCCCCAGTAGGTTCGGCGCACCTCCTCGTGCATTTTCTCGGCCGTTGCCTCGGCAAGGCGGTCGGCTATGAGCTGCATCATCATACGTTCAAAGTCGTCGGAGGCATATTCTGTCTCAAGTCGAATGTCGACAGAGGTGACAAAGAGTCCCATGGTGTCGGCAATGCCTTGCTGCAAGGGACGGATGAAGTCGGCGAGACAGAGATTAGGTGAGGTGTCGCCCTGTGGTTTCTGCTGGCGCAGCATGGGCAGACGGTGTCCGCAGAAGATGATGTCGTCGCCGTCGCTGTTGGCGTTGCCAATGGCGAAGAGGGCATAGGTGAGAAGGTCTGCTTCGAGGTTTTTCATTCTCTCCTCAGCCTGCTGCCGTAGTCGCTGTTGCTCGTCACGGTCTTTCACCTGCCAAGCATGGTAGAAGTATGCCCAGTTGATATATGGTGCTACGTCGCTGATGCGGTATGTGATGCGTTGTCTGTTCATTCGCCTCTACTGTTACTCCCTGAATCTCACGGCTTCCGCAGCATTGGTGTCTACGATATGTCCGTCGGCGAATACAGTCCTTCCGTTACAAAAAGTGCGTTCCACCTTCCATGAGAAGGAGTGTCCCTCGAACGGTGTCCATCCGCACTTGCTCATCACATTGTCGGCTGTCACTGTCCATGGGTCAACTTTCCTCACCAACACGAGGTCGGCCTTATAACCTTTTCTTATATATCCACGTTTTGACACGTTGAATATCGTTGCCGGATTGTGGCACATGAGTTCCACGAGACGCCCGATGCTTATCACCCCTTGGTCGACGAGTTCGAGCATAGAGAGCAGTGAGTATTGTATCGACGGCATGCCTGAGGCAGCCTTTGCCGCTCCTCCCTGCTTGTCGGAAGGCAGGTGGGGCGCATGGTCAGTAGCCACCACGCTGATTCTGCCGTCGGCGAGTGCCTTGCGCAGTTCAGCCTGGTCATCGGCAGTCTTTATAGACGGATTCACCTTTATGAGTGTGCCGAGGCGTGGATAGTCGCCGTCGTTGAACATGAGATGTCCTATCACGGCCTCGGTGGTGATGTTCTTGTCGTCGGGTCCTAAGAGGTTGAGTTCCTCACGTGTGGAGATGTGTGCCAAGTGCAGCTGTGTGCCGTGACGGCGTGCCATTTCCACCGCCACCTTTGTACACTCCACGCACGCCTCACGACTACGTATCTCTGGATGGTGGGTCACGTCAGGGTCGTCGCCGTAGAGTCGTTTTGCCTCTGCCATGTTGGCGTTGATGATGGCCGTGTCTTCACAATGTGTCATTACGGGCATGGTGGCAGTGGAAAAGATTCGGTCGAGTGCCTGCTTCTTGTCCACGAGCATGTTGCCGGTCGACGAGCCCATAAAAAGTTTTATGCCTGGCACCGTGTGTGGGTCAAGCGAGGCAAACTGGTCGGTGTTGTCGTTGGTGGCTCCGAAGAAGAAGGAGTAGTTCACCACGCTGTCGTGTCTTGCCATGTCGAACTTCTGCTGCAGTGCCTCAAAGGATGTGGTTTGCGGCACCGTGTTGGGCATGTCGAAGTAAGTGGTGACTCCACCCGCCGCAGCCGCCCTTGACTCCGATGCGATGTCGGCTTTCTGTGTCAGTCCGGGCTGGCGGAAATGCACGTGGTCGTCGATGACGCCAGGCAAAAGGAAACAGCCCGTGGCATCCACGACATTGATGTCGTGAGCTGCCATGGGCTGTTGTTCTGTAGCGTCCTTACCGATATAACATATTTCGTCTTCCTTTATCAAGACATCAATATTTTCTGTTACCCCGTCTGTGACGACGGTGGCATTTTTTATCAGTGTGGTCATTACTTGAAGATGGGGTATGTTTACTTTATTGAGTCGGCTTTTTGATTTATCACCGAAGGCAGGCTGTTGACTGCTGCACTGTCGGCAACAACAGGTTTTGCGGGTGTACCGTCTGGTTCGAGTCCCTGCATCCTTGCCTCGTTTTCAGTGGCAGTCTTGTAATAGTCGCTTACGTAAGGGTCGCTTTTAAATTTCGGCGTAGCCTTGCTCATGATATCCTCTATCTGCGGTGTGAGTATAGGGTATCTGTATCCGCTTGTGATCATCATGAACACACCGGGACCGAGCACGTTGTCGAAGTTCTCAACGATGAACGATGTGACGAGTTGGTCTTCTTCCTTTGCGATTTTCTCAGCTTCGATGCTGAGTTTCTGGTTTATCTCGTCCTCGTCTATGCCTTCGAGCATCATCTGGCTCTGCTTGTGTGCGAGCTCGTTCATGCGGTTGTCGAGCTGGCTATGCTTGTCAATGAAGTCGTATAGTTTCTCGTTGAGTGGTGTTCCAATGACCTTTTGGCTTGCATTGTCAATCTTTATTACTATCTCGCCTTCCTCCAACACAACGGGCATGATGCTCTGGTCGTCCATAAAGAGATTGGCCATACGCACGGTATCGAGAGTACCCGAGAAGTGGAACTGCCCGTGTACCACGTCGCAGGAATCAATGTTTTTCAGTTCATTGTCCTTGATGGCCTTAAGATATAGCTTACTGCCATCGAGCGACGATACTGATGAAGACCCCTGTACGTTATACTGTCCTGTGCAGGAGACGAGAAATGCCATAAAGGCGAGAGTGTATAAAATTTTCTTCATAATAAATATCATTCGGTTGAATTTACATACAAATGTACTAAAGAAACCCGAAGTAACGAAATATTTTTATGCTATTTAAAACATTCGAGGTGTCTTTTATGATTTTTTTTCTTCTTTGGCTATTTCTTTGTCCAATCGGAAGTATGAGTACAACTGAAGCAGAGCTGCAATAAACAATGTCACGACCCAATTGTTGTGGATATATTGGGCATAGGTGAGCGCATTGAATCCAAACATGTTTTCCTGGTTGGCAAACATCAGAAACGCTGTGGCTATGAACAAGACGTCGCTGAAAATCAGCATCTGCCTTAGCCTCATGATTGAAATGCTTGTGCCTTCGTATGACTGTTTGAACTGCATGAGCACAAATGCCGCCACTCCCATGGAGAAGAGATATGGCGCCCATGACACATTCACTATGTTTGCCACCGCACCGGCCACTATGGCCACGGCACCGGCAATGAATATTGCGTTTTCTACTTTGTTCAGTTGTTTTATCATAATTAGTTTTAGGATTATTTGTCGTGGTCGCTGAGCACGAAGATGTCCTCGTCTTCCTGCTTCATGAAATAATGTTCGCGCGCTATCTCTACCACCGCCTTCGGGTCGGTGTCGAGACGACGGAGCTTGGTGTTGTCGCGCTCGTACTGGCTTTGGTAGTATTCTATTTCTTTCTCCAGCTCTGCTATCTTCTGCTTGTTACGTATGTGGCTCCATACACTGGAGTCACCGACGAAGCCTACTATGACCACGCCGGCAACCACCACAATGATGTATTTCAGAAATCGTGACTTGCGCATGAAGGCAGAAATCCAGCCGATATTTTTCATTACACCTTATTTATTATTATTAGTCTCTCTTCGAACCGAGAATACGGAGAAGATAGATAAAGAGGTTGATGAAATCGAGATAGAGGGTGAGAGCACCGAGAAGGGCAAGCTTCTGGCCCTGCTCGCCTTCAACGCCATGGGCAAGGAGCATCTCCTTTATCTTCTGTGAGTCGTAGGCGGTGAGGCCAACGAAGATGAGCACGCCAACGTAGCTGATGATCATTGACATGCCTTCACTGCCAACAAACATGTTGACCAAGGTGGCGATGATGATGCCTATGAGAGCCATGAACAATATGCGGCCTATAGACGTGAGGTCTTTCTTCGTGGTGTAGCCAAAGATGGCCATCACGGCAAAGGTGCCGGCGGTGATGAAGAACACACTGGTGATGGACGACATCGTGTAGGCAAGGAAGATGAACGACAGAAGGGCGCCGTTGATTACCGAGTAGGCAACGAACATCAGGGTTGCCGTGGTGAGCGACAGGCGGTTGATGGCTCCACTAACTCCAAACACAAGGGCAAACTCGGCAATGATAAGGCCGAAGAAGAGCACCTTGTTGGTGGCCAGGGCCATGAGAAGGCCGGGACTGGTGGCCACACCATATGCCGTAGCTCCTGTAAGAACGAGGGCAAGGGTCATCCATACATAAACTTTTCGCATCAATGCCGGAAAGGCTGACGAGAGAAACAACTCTTGGTCGCGAGTAGCCGTATCCAACTGAAAATTGTTGTAATTCATATTCTATATACGTTTAAATAATTAATTGCGAATACAAAATTACTACTTTTCATTTGAAATTGCAAGAAAACGTGTACTCTTATAGCATTTTTTGCAAATTATTTTAGTATCTTTAATTATTTAACACCCTTTTCCTTGCAAAAACGAAGAAAACTCACTAACTTTGCAATGCTTAATCCTTATAAACATAAACATGAACAACGACAACATTATTATTCGCCAGGCAAGGCGCGACGAGGCCGAACACGTGGCTAAACTGATAATGACTGCCATGACCGACGAGTGCTGCCTTTGGTTCTGCGGCGAAGGCCACGACATTAGCGACTTCCACAAGGTCATGACCGAACTCGTGAAGCGCGACGACAGCCAGTACAGCTACCTCAACACGCTGTGTGCAGTTGACTGCCACGACAGCATTCTGGGAATACTTACAAGCTACGACGGAGGAAGGCTGCACGAACTGAGGCAGAGGTTTGTTGACGCGGCAAAGGAGGCATGGGGAATGGACCACAGCAACATGCCGGACGAAACCGGACCCGGAGAACTGTATCTCGACTCGCTGGCCGTAGAACCGTCATGCCGTGGAAAGGGCATTGCATCAAAACTGATAGAGGCAAGCGTGGAAAAGGCACGGAAAATGGGCCTACCCCTCACCGGACTCCTTGTAGACACTTCCAACCCCCGCGCCGAAGCTCTATACACAAGACTCGGATTCCGGGTGGAAGGCACCAACCAATGGGGAGGACACCCCATGAGGCACATGGTGAAGGACAGTTGAAAAGAAGTAACCGGTAACTTGGTAACTCTTTTTGGGGAAACTGGAGTTAAGGACTTCAAAAAATGAGCATATACGAAACATAATTATTATACAACATGAAAATAGGACTTTTTATTCCCTGTTACGTCGACGCGCTCTACCCAGAGGTGGGCGTGGCCACATACAAGCTCCTCAAGAGCCTTGGTGTTGACGTGGAGTATCCACTCGACCAGACATGCTGCGGACAGCCGATGGCCAATGCCGGATTTGAGGACATGGGCAAAAAGGTGGCCGTCTCGTTCGACGAGAAATTCTCTTCTTTCGACTATGTGGTGGCTCCTTCTGCCAGCTGTGCCGCATTTGTAAAACTAAACCATCCTCGAATGCTCGGGGAACACAAACACGAATGTATGGCTTCCGGAAAAATTATGGAAGTGGTGGAGTTCATTCACGACGTAGTGAAACCTGAGTCGCTGCCGGGACGCTTTCCTCACGTGGTCAGCATACACAACTCCTGCCACGGAGTGCGCGAACTCGGACTCTCTTCACCCAGCGAACGTAACGTGGAGAAATTCTCTAAGATTAAGGACCTGCTGAAAATGGTGGACGGGATAACGGTGAAAGAACCGGAAAGACCTGACGAATGCTGCGGATTCGGCGGGATGTTCTCGGTGGAGGAACCGGACGTGTCGGTACAAATGGGCACCGACAAACTCGAACGACACATAGCCACAGGAGCCGAATATGTCACAGGACCTGACTCCTCGTGCCTCATGCACATGCAAGGCATTGCCAAACGCTTGGGCAAACCTATCCAATTCATTCATGTAGTACAGATTTTATCAGCAGGACTATGAGCACATTACATTCTAAAGCTGCCGAGGCGTTCCTAAAAAACGCCGACAAGGCAAAATGGCACGACGCCACATTCTGGTCGGTGAGAAACAAAAGAGACAACATGGCCATGAACCTCGACGAGTGGGAACAACTACGCGAGATGGCAAGCGAGATAAAACGACACACCATTACTCACATGGACCACTATCTCGAACTCTTCGCACAAAACGCCGAACAAAACGGGGTGATCGTTCACTGGGCTCGCGACGCCCGAGAGTTTAACGAAACGGTGCTGGACATACTGCAAAAGCACGACGTGAAGAAAATGGTGAAAAGCAAGTCGATGCTCACCGAAGAATGTGAGATGAACCCCTTCCTCGAGAAAAACGGGATCGAAGTGGTGGAAACCGACCTGGGAGAACGCATCATACAGCTCTTGCACTCAAAGCCAAGCCACATCGTGATGCCTGCCATTCACATCACACAGGAAGAGGTGGGACAACTGTTTGAAAAGGAACTCGGAAGCGAAAAAGGAAACTACGACCCTACATATCTTACGTACTGCGCGCGCATGAGCCTCCGCAACGAGTTTATGACGGCTCAGGCGGGAATGACGGGCGCAAACTTCGGAGTGGCGGAAACAGGCGACATCGTGGTTTGCACCAACGAGGGAAACGCCGACATGTCCACTTCCATGCCTAAGCTACACATCGCTGCCATAGGACTGGAAAAGGTGATTCCCGACTACCGCTCGCTCGCCGTGTTCCAACGCCTGCTATGCCGTAGCGGTACGGGACAGCCCACCACCACTTTCACGTCACACTTCCGCAAGGCGCGGCCAGACGGCGAAATGCACATCATACTCGTTGACAACGGCAGAAGCGACATCATTGCCGACCGCGACCACTGGGAGACACTGAAGTGTATCAGATGCGGATCGTGTATGAACACTTGCCCCGTATACCGTCGTAGCGGCGGATATTCCTACACATACTTCATACCGGGTCCAATCGGCATCAACCTCGGAATGCTGCGCAACCGCTACACTCACTCTGAAAACGTGAGCGCATGCTCGCTGTGCTGCTCCTGCGACAACGTCTGCCCGGCAAAGGTGAACCTCTCCGAACAAATTTACCTTTGGAGACAGATGCTCGACAAGCTGCAGCGCGCCAACAAGGAGAAAAAGCTCATGAGCCAGGGAATGAAGTTCATTTTCGACCGCCCACGCCTCTACTCCACAGCTCTGAAATTCGCACCGCTTATAAACCATGCCCCGCGTTTCCTCGTGTATAACTCGCTAAACGCCTGGGGGAAAGGCCGCGAACTACCGGAGTTTGCAAAAGAGTCGTTCCAGTCGATGTGGAAGAATGGAAAGGTAAAATAACGTAATACTACTATTATGAAGAAAGAAGAATTACTGACGAAGATAAGGAAAAACATAAAAACGAAATACGACATGCCTTCGTTCGACAACATGAAAGGCGTGACTTACGACGACCCGCTGAAGCAGTTTATGGAAATGAGCAAGACTGTAGGTGGACAGGTGGTGGAATTGCAGGAAGGACAAGACGTGAACGAACTGATAAGGAAGACTTTCCCGGAAGCTCAAGTCATTGCGTCGAACCTGACAGAGATAACCATTGCCAACCGCAATCCTGACAAGGTGGTGGAAGCCAACGACCTTAACGGCACCGACGTCGGTGTGGTGAAAGGTGTGTTTGGAGTGGCTGAGAACGGATGTATATGGGTGCCGCAGACAATGAAGGAGAAAGCTGTCTGCTTCATCAGCGAATACCTGGTGATACTGCTCGACAAGAGTCAGATAGTAAACAACATGCACGAGGCTTACACCCGTATAGAGTTTAACGACTACGGCTACGGCTGCTTCATCAGCGGTCCGTCAAAAACCGCCGACATCGCCCAGGCTCTCGTCATGGGAGCTCAGGCCGCACGCGGAGTAACCGTCGTATTGACATAGAATTCATTTCTCAC
>CALZAP010000019.1 GCA_945614335.1 uncultured Prevotella sp. | reverse complement strand
CGGTCGATGTCGCCCACGAGAATCACGTCGGCATCGGCATGTCGTGCCATGGGCATGTTTACGATGTCCCTGTCGCGCAGGTTGAGTTCGGAGATGCTTCCCGCTCCTTCAATGACGATGGGAGAGAAGCGAGAGGCCAGTCGGTCGAAAGCCTCGCATGCCTCGCGCCTGAGCCAGTCCTTGCCCTCTCCGCGAAAATAGCTGTAAGCGTCGCGGTTGCCAATAGGAACTCCGTTGAGCACCACCTGCGACGTGTGGTCCGACTGCGGTTTGAGCAGAATAGGGTTCATATCCACATGACACGGAATCATGGCAGCCTCTGCCTGTGCAGCCTGCGCCCTTCCTATTTCCAGTCCTTCGGGCGTGGCATAAGAGTTGAGCGCCATATTTTGTGCTTTGAACGGAGCCGGACGGTATCCGTCTTGCTTGAATATGCGACAAAAGGCGGCAGCGATGACGCTTTTGCCCACATCGCTGCCCGTTCCCACAAACATTATGTTTCTAAGTGTCTTTCTTGTTTCCATCGTCTTTAGGTCAATGGTTTCCGCTTGTTTTTACAAGGCTCCCTTGGTGCTTGGCAGTTCGTAGTGATAAACATCGCGCCTGACAGCCATTTTTATGCTTCGTGCCAAGGCCTTGAATATTCCCTCAATCTTGTGGTGCTCGTTTTGTCCCTCAGCCTTGATGTTGAGATTCATCATGGCGGAGTCGCTAAGGCTTTTAAAGAAATGGAGGAACATCTCGGTGGGCATCTCGCCGATTTTCTCACGTTTGAACTCCGCGTCCCATACGAGCCAAGGGCGTCCGCCGAAGTCGAGTGCCACGCTGCTCAGACAGTCGTCCATGGGCAGTGAGTAGCCGTAGCGCTCAATGCCGCGCTTGTCGCCGAGTGCCTTTTTCAGACATTCGCCCAAGGCGAGAGCGGTGTCTTCTATGGTGTGATGCTCGTCAACTTCCAGGTCGCCCTTTGTCTTTATCGTGAGGTCAATCATGCCGTGCTTGCCTATCTGTTCAAGCATGTGGTCGAAAAACCCCAATCCGGTAGAGATGTCGCACTTGCCGTGTCCGTCGAGGTTTACGGCAACAAAAATGTCGGTTTCTTTCGTGGTGCGTTTTACCTCAGTCTGACGCTCGCCGGCAAAGAGCAGTTCGGCAATTTTGTCCCATGTCATGCCATCGCGTCCGAGGATGAGCGACTTGCAGCCGATGTTTTCTGCAAACTGCCTGTCGGTGTCGCGGTCGCCTATCACGTAGCTTCCCGCAATGTCGTAGTCGGGATTGTCGATATATTTTCTCACCAGTCCGGTGTTGGGCTTGCGTGTGTCGGCGTTGTCTTCTGGGAAGTGTCGGTCGATAAGTATCTCGTCGAATGTTATGCCTTCACCTTCAAGTGATTGAAGTATGAAGTTATGTACAGGCCAGAATGTGTCTTCGGGGAATGAGGAGGTGCCAAGTCCATCCTGGTTGGAAACCATCACAAACTCAAAGTCGAGCTTTGACTTTATGAAAGCAAGGTTTTTGAACATACCTTGTGTAAACTTCAGTTTTTCGAAAGAGTCAATCTGCTCGTCGGCTGGTTCTTCGATGAGTGTGCCGTCGCGATCGATAAAAAGTATTCGTTTCATTAAATGATGTTATTGTATTGATTTATAAATTTTCTTCTATATCTTTATTGAAATTTTTCTTCTCTTCTTCCTGCACTTCTATTGAGCCGTAGGCATAGTAGGCCGTGTAGAATACCACAAGGCGTGTCATGACCTCAACGAAACCGGCAAAGGCCATGACGACGGCCGTGAGCGGAATGATGTATGAGGGCATACCGAGAGGGTCGCCGAACAACAAGCCGATGTTTGCCTGGAAGTTTGCCGCCGCCACGACAATGGCGGGGAAGGCGAGCACCGACGACACTACGAATACGATGACGATGGCCATGAGCATTACCACAATAAGTTGTCCGCAGTGGCGCAGTCCAACCCTGTAGCTTGACATTGCCTGCGGCCAAAACTTCACCTTCGTGTCGAGAATGTATTTCGTGTTAACGTAAAGAAGCGGCGGAACCAATCCGACGAGTGTGAGCACGGTAGGAATCCATGCCAAGGAAAGAGGAATGAGCTCTTTGCCTCCCGCCTTGTTAACGACGGCAACGAGGGCGTAAAAGAAACCGGCGACAATGGCAGAGATGACCGTTGCCACGATGGCGGTGGATACGAAGCCTTTCAGCGAGCGCCATGCCCACTGGCGCGAGAAGGAGAAAAACGACGTGGGCTGGGGAATGGTGGATGTCTCGCGGTGACGGTCGAGCAGCCTGAAGGAGCAGGAGTAGGTGGCCACCTCCATAAGTCCGCCTATGAGGAATGCCACTGCGGAAATGGCAAACACCGCCATATAGTCGTCAAACATCGCAGGCATCTGGTCGGGATGGGCGAAGGCGCTAAGGTTGAGACGCGGATATTGTATGACGGCAATGGTGCCGATGACGCTGTTGCAAACAGCGAAAAGCAATGCCGGAATCCATGACGACTTCAGGATTCTTCGGAAGTTTGATAAGTACAATCTACAGCCCATTCTAACGCAAGAACGTGAGCTACGACCCCTAAAAAGGGCTTCTTCGTTGTTATTTTCCATTTTTTTATGTTTTTATTTTCTTTTTGAGTTGCAAAGATAGTGATTTTTTGTTATCTTTGCCAACATTATTAATACTTATTATGAAAATATTGAAGTGGGGCTTCATCGGATGCGGTGAAGTGACAGAGAAAAAAAGCGGTCCGGCGTTCAGTGAAGTGCCTGGATCAACGGTCGAGGCGGTGATGAGCCGTAGCGAAAAAAATGCCCGACGCTATGCCGAGAAACACGGCATCAACAAGTGGTATACCGACGCTCAGGAACTCATCGACGACCCCGATGTCAATGCCATATATATAGCGACTCCTCCTTCGAGTCATGCCACCTTCGCCATTATGGCAATGAAGGCAGGCAAACCAGTGTATGTGGAAAAGCCGTTGGCTTCCACCTATGAAGATTGCGCCCGCATAAACCGCGTTAGCGAGGAGACTCATGTGCCTTGCTTCGTGGCTTACTATCGACGCTATCTTCCATATTTCAAAAAAGTGAAAGACATCGTGTGCAACGGTACCATCGGCAATGTGATGAACGTGCAGGTGCGTTTTGCCGTGCCTCCACGCGACCTCGACTACGCTCATCCCGAAAACCTTCCCTGGCGACTTCAGCCCGACATCGCAGGCGGAGGATATTTTTACGATCTCGCACCACATCAGCTCGACTTGCTCCAGGAGATGTTTGGTGTGATTGTTGAGGCTAACGGCATCTGTGCCAACCGCGCAAACCTGTACAAGGTGGAAGACTCGGTGAGCGCATGCTTCCGGTTCGAAAGCGGACTGCCGGGAAGCGGGTCGTGGTGTTTCGTGGCTCATGAGTCGGCAAAGGAAGACAGGATAGAGGTGATAGGAGACAAAGGGCAGGTGAGTTTCTCTGTGTTCAACTACGACCCCATCTATCTTCATACTCTTGACGGGACAGAGGCCATCACGGTGCCTAATCCGCCTTACGTTCAGTATCCGCTGATAAAGAGTGTGATAGAACATCTGCAGGGAATTGGCGTATGCACTTGTACAAGCGTGTCGGCAACACCTGTAAACTGGGTGATGGACAGAATATTAGGTAAGTTCTGATGCAAAGGAGTGGTTGTTTAATAATGGTGACTGAAGGCTTGCCCACGTTGTGGCGTGTGGTGATGATGATGTGCTTTTGTTTGGCGCCGGCTATTGCCATGGCAAAGACTGCCGACACCACAAGGGTGGAGACTTCGTCGGCCATAGGGTCAATACGCAAGACCGTCCGTGGCTTTAGCGCCATCGACACAGCATATATAGAGCCGCAGCACTATAACTACGCACTTATGGTGCAGACCACCTACAACCTCGACATGTATTGGCTCAGGAGCGGCAACGGACAGGAAGTGATGCTTTCGCCCGACGTTGCCATGAGGGTGGGACCTTACTTCGGATGGCGTTGGCTGTTTCTTGGCTATACCTTTGAACTGAAGAACATCGGTGTGAAGGACAACAAGCTGAAAAAGGAGTTCTCGCTTAGCCTCTACAGTTCGCAGATTGGTGTTGACCTGTTCTACAGGCGCACCGGCAACGACTATAAGATAAGGAAGGCACACTTCGACGAGGGTGTGGACGTGTCGAAGCTGAAGGACGTGGATTTCGACGGCTTGAACGTTGGCATCACGGGATTCAACCTCTACTACATCTTCAACCACAACCGCTTCTCATATCCCGCGGCGTTTTCGCAGAGCACAATACAGAAGGTCAGCTGCGGATCGTGGCTTGCCGGCATAGGATATACAAAGCAAAGCCTCGACCTTGACCACGACAAGTTGAAGCGTGTGGTGGAGGACAACGTGGGCGTGGAAAATCTAATGATTGACAGTGCCTTGATGTTCAATAGTGTAAAATATTACGACCTGAACGCGTCTGTAGGCTATGCGTACAACTGGGTGTTTGCCAAAAACTGGCTGTTCTGTTCCAGCTTGTCGGCGGCACTCGCATACAAGAAGTCAACGGGTAATGTGGGTAGCGACGACGAGTCGGGATTCACGTTCAAGAACTTCAATATCGACGGCATCGGCCGATTCGGTCTTGTGTATAACAACATGCGGTGGTATACTGGCGCAAGCGTGATACTCCACAGCTACAACTATCACAAGTCGAGATTCTCGGCCAATCATATCTTCGGAAGCCTGAATGTTTATCTCGGAATGAACTTCGGGGTGAAGGACAGGTACAGGAAACAGAAAACGAAAAATTAGGATGCGACACTATATATATATAATAATGTGTAGTCTTCTGGTGTTACTTTGTGGCCAGAAGGCGTTGGCTGTAGAAAGGCATGTCGTGTACACGGCAGCCGATAGCGTGCTGGTTGAGCGGCTGCTGAAAGAGTCGAAGGCTCTCAAGCCCGGCGACAACAAGGTGCTATTCTTCGCACGCCGACTCTTGGGGAAGCCCTATGTGGCACACACGCTTGAGGTGGCCGACCCCGAGCGTCTCGTGGTAAACACGCGCCAGCTCGACTGCACCACACTGGTGGAGAATGTCACGGCATTGGCCATTTGTTCAGCCACAAGGAAATATCGTTTCGGCGACTTCCTTTCGACGCTGCGCACCATAAGGTATCGTGGCGGCAAGATATCGGGCTATCCGAGTCGAATACACTATTTTTCGGAATGGATAGTTGACAACACGAGGAAAGGAATAGTGGAGGAAGTGGAGCACGCCGCCAGTCCATTTGTGGCAAAGCAAACACTGAGACTAAGATTCATGGGCGATAACCCCGACAAATATTCGATGCTGGTGAAACATCCTGAAATGGTGGCCGAAATACGTCGCCTCGAACGTCAGATGGACGGCGCGGAGGCATACTATATTCCAAAGCGTCTGGTGAAAGACTCGCCGGAGACGAGACGTGCCATATCCGACGGAGACATCATCGCCATCACTACATCGAAGGAAGGCCTCGACATTGCGCATGTGGGATTTGCCGTATGGAAAAAAGACGGACTTCACCTTCTGCATGCCTCCATGACAAAGAAAAAAGTGGTGGAAGATTCTGAACCGCTCGGGCCTTATCTTGCAAGGCGCAAGACGTTTACAGGCATTCGGGTGGTTAAGTTGAAAATTGAAAGTTGAAAATTGAAAGTTGAAAGATGAATTTTTAAAAAATATAAAGTTATGGAATTACCTGATTTTATGAGTTATGCCAATAAGTTCTCGGCAAGCGATTTCGTGGACAAGATTTCACGTATAGCGAAGAGAGCTGGCGCAAAACTGGTTTACGCGGCGCTGATACTTTACTACACGCTGCAGAGTGACAATGTTTCAAAAACGGATAAGGCTCTCATCATCGGTGCCTTGGGATATATGATAAGTCCGCTGGACGCAATCCCCGACGCAATCCCCATCGTAGGCCTTACCGACGACCTCGGCGTGCTGGTTTACGTGCTGCGCAAGGTCTGGGTGAACGTGGAGCCAGAGATAAAAGACCGTGCCAAGGAGAAACTGGCGAAGTGGTTTGATGAGGATGAAATAAAGGAAATAGACGATTTGGGTATCTGACGTATGGAAGTAAAGACTGCAGAATTTGTAATCTCAGCCCCTGTTGTCAACATGTGTCCCGCCGACACCAAGCCTGAGTATGCCTTCATCGGACGCTCGAATGTAGGCAAGTCGAGCCTTATCAACATGCTTTGCCGAAACAAGAAACTGGCAAAGACATCGGCCACACCGGGAAAGACATTGCTCATCAACCATTTCATCATCAACAAGGAATGGTATCTTGTTGACCTTCCCGGATATGGATATGCCAAGCGGTCGAAGACTGAGATCGCAAAGCTCGACAGAATGATAAGGGGATACATACTACAGCGACAGCAGCTCGTGTCGGTGTTTGTGCTCGTGGACGTGAGGCTTGAGCCTCAGGCCATCGACGTGGAGTTTATCAACTGGCTCGGACAGAGTGGCATTCCATTCTGCATCGTGTTTACCAAGGCCGACAAACTCAGTGTGGGAAAGGTGAACGCGAACGTGGAGGAATATAAGCGCAAACTGCTTGAGACATGGGAGGAACTGCCTCCGTACATTGTCACGTCGAGCGAAAGCAGACAGGGGCGCGACGAACTGCTCAGCTATATTGAGAAAGTAAACAAGGAGCTCAAGGAGGGCCAAGACTGACAATGGCCCAAGAGACTCCTATGCTTGAAGTGCGCAACCTGACAAAGTCTTTCGGTGCACTCTTGCTCTTCGAAGATATATGCTTCAGTGTGGCACAGGGACAGAAAGTGGGACTGATAGCCAAAAACGGTACAGGAAAGTCGACGCTTCTCTCGGTCATTGCCGGAATGGAGGGATGTGACAGCGGAAGCGTTGTGTTCCGTCGCGACATAAAAGTGGGATTTCTCGTACAGACTCCACATTTCGACCCCGAAGAAACGGTGCTCGACGCATGCTTCAACCATAAGGGTGAGGAAGAGAAAGTGCTGCGTGCAAAGCAGATACTCACCCAGCTGAAGATTACCGACCTCACACAACCTATGGGGCAGCTTAGCGGCGGACAGCAGAAACGTGTGGCGCTGGCAAACGTTCTCATTACGGAGCCGGACCTGCTCATTCTCGACGAGCCCACCAACCATCTCGACCTTGAGATGATTGAGTGGCTTGAGGGATTTCTCAACCGTGGCAACAAGACTTTGCTCATGGTGACACACGACCGCTTCTTCCTCGACCGGGTTTGCTCGGTGATTGTGGAACTCGACGACAGGACAGTATATACCTATCGTGGCAATTTCTCCTATTACTTGGAGAAACGGCAGGAACGCATCGACGCCAAGCGCGCTGAGATAGCGAGGGCAAACAACCTCTACCGCACGGAACTCGAATGGATGAGGCGACAGCCACAGGCACGAGGACACAAGGCAAGGTATCGCGAAGAGGCTTTCTACGAACTGGAGAAGGTGGCACGACAGCGCATTGAGGAACGGCAGATGCGACTGAAATCGTCGAATGTATATATCGGAAGCAAGATTTTCGAGTGCCAGTATATCTCGAAGAAATTTGAGCCCGACAAGGTGATACTCCGCGACTTCTACTATAATTTCAGCCGATATGAGAAGATGGGCATCGTGGGAAACAACGGTACCGGAAAGTCTACCTTCATCAAGATGCTGCTTGGACAACAGAACCCTGATGCGGGCAAGATTGTGGTGGGCGAAACAGTAAGGTTCGGATATTTCTCACAGGAAGGACTTCAGTTTGACGAGCAGCAGAAAGTGATAGATGTCGTTACTGCCATTGCCGACTATGTTGACCTTGGCGGCGGTCGTCATCTTACTGCCTCCCAGCTGCTTCAGCATTTCCTCTTCACTCCCGAGCAGCAGTACAACTATGTGGCGAAACTCAGCGGCGGCGAGAGGCGCAAGCTCTATCTCTGTACGGTGCTGATGCGCAATCCGAACTTCCTCATTCTCGACGAGCCTACCAACGATCTCGACATTACCACGCTGAGCGTTCTGGAGGAATATCTTCAGGACTTCCCCGGTTGTGTGATAGTGGTAAGCCACGACCGCTTCTTCATGGATCGTGTCGTGGACCATCTGCTCGTGTTCAAAGGCAATGGCGAGATACAGGATTTCCCCGGCAACTACACACAATATCGTGAATGGTCGGCACTGAAGTCGAAGGACGAAAAAACGGCTGAGGGCCCGAAGGAAAAGAAGATGCCGGCCTCCTATCGTAACGACACACGCAGAAAGATGTCGTTCAAGGAGAAACGTGAGTTTGAACAGCTTGAAAAAGACATAGCATCGCTTGAAGCCGAGCAGAAACTGATAGAAGAACAGTTGTGCAGCGGCACTTTGTCGGTGGACGAACTGACAGAGAAAAGCCGCCGCCTGCCTGTATTGAAGGAAGAGCTGGAGGAAAAGGAGATGCGCTGGCTGGAACTGAGCGAAATAGAGTCGTAGGCCTATGGACAGATATCCATCAACGCTTTTGGAAAAGGCCGTGGGCGAGATTTCCCGCCTTCCCGGCATCGGGCGAAAGACTGCTCTTCGCCTGGCTCTTCATCTCCTCCGCCAAGACACCGACACCGTGGACTCGCTGGCAGAGGCACTTGTCAGACTGCGCCACGACGTGAAGTACTGCAAGGTGTGTCATAACATCAGCGACACCGATGTGTGTCCGATGTGTTCCGACCACAGTCGCGACACATCTGTGATATGTGTGGTGGAAAACGTGCAGGATGTGATGGCGATAGAGAACACCCAGCAGTTTCATGGTCTTTACCACGTGCTTGGAGGCATCATCTCGCCAATGGACGGCATTGGTCCGTCAGACCTGAACATCGACAGTCTTGTCGAAAGGGTAGGGCAGGGTGGAGTGAAGGAAGTCATTCTCGCCCTTTCCTCCACAATGGAAGGCGACACCACCAACTTCTACATCTCCCGCCGCTTAGAGAAACACGATGTCGCGGTCTCCGTGATAGCCCGAGGCATCTCTGTAGGCAACGAACTGGAATATACCGACGAAGTAACCCTCGGACGCTCGATATTGAACAGGACGCCGATGAAGGGATGAGGAGAGAATACAACTTTACAAAAAAATATGAAAAGAACTAAGAAAATACTTCAATTGTTATTTTGGATTCCCATTGTAGTCGCCTTGATTATGGTGGCTGCCTTCGAGACCGATGTCGTACTGCCGGGATTTCTTGCTGGCAATGAGGTGACTGAATACTATGTGACAGTGGCGCTCGAACTTCTTACGGTGGCAGGACTGCCATTGGCTCTGCGCCTCTTCAAGTTCACGGCAGTCAGACGTCGTCTGGTGGCCGACGGCAGCCGCTATACCGGTTTTGCGGCAATTCGCCTCTCAGTTGTCTCAGGCCTCATGCTTGCCAATACCATTCTGTATTACTTGTTTATGCAGACCACCTTTGGCTATATGGCCATCATTTGTCTCATCAGCATGGCATTCGTGTTCCCGAGTGAAAGCCGTTGCCAGTCAGAATCATCAGAACTGCTGTCATGAAGCTATCCGTTGTTATCGTAAACTATAACGTAAGCCATTATCTGCTTCAGTGTGTCGACAGCCTCAGTCATGCCTTGAGGGGAATAGACAGTGAGGTGATTGTGGTCGACAACCATTCGCGCGACAATTCCATAGCATTGTTACGTCATCATCATCCTGAAGTAAGGATAGTGGAGAATCTCCATAACCTCGGTTTCGCCAAGGCAAACAATATTGCCATACGCCAGTCGCATGGCGAGTATGTGCTGTTGCTCAATCCCGACACAATAGTGTCTGAGTCTGCCGTGAAGGGAGTGATAAGTTTTCTCGACAGTCATCCTGAGGCAGGATCGGCGGGCGTTAGGATGCTGAATGCCGACGGTTCGGTGGCTCCGGAGTCGCGCCGTGGCGTTCCGACTCCCATGACCGCCTTCTACAAGCTTAGCGGCTTGTGCGGAATGTTTCCAAAGAGCCGCCGTTTCGGACGTTATTATCTTGGACATCTGCCATGGGACTCTCCTCAGCAGATAGAAGTGGTGAGCGGAGCTTTCTGCATGTTGCGGGCAAGCGTCTTGAAAAAGGTGGGACTGCTCGACGAGGATTATTTCATGTATGGCGAGGACATCGACCTCTCTTACCGCATCTTGAAGTCGGGCGCCACCAACTGGTATGTGCCTGAGACCATCTTGCACTACAAGGGCGAGAGCACCCACAAGTCGTCGTTCCGTTATGTCCATGTGTTCTATCAGGCCATGCATATCTTTTTCCGGAAGCATTTCTCCCATCTCGGCCTGTTTATCTCCATTCCGATAAAGACGGCCATCATCGTGAAGGCATCATCGGCGCTGCTTCTCATGCTTACCGAACGTGTGAGGATGTCGTTAGGCTTTGCCCGACGAAACAATATCTCGGTAAACGGTACGTTGTTGTGTGTGGGGTCGGAATCCATGATAGCCACCTGCCGCGAGATAAGCAACAAACACGGACTTGAGGCCACGCTCTGCGTCTGCTCCGACCTGGGCGAGGTGGCGTCTCAATTAGACAGGCTCGTGGCTGAAGGCGGGAAAACATTGACTGTGGTGTTCGATCCCGAGGTGTTTGACTATGGCTCCATGCTCTCCTTTGTCAGCGGCAGCCGTCCGCATACCGTTTCCTTGGGAGTGTTTCAGCCTTCCACCTCTTCTATAATAACATTAAGTGAAATAATAAGATGAAGAAAGTCATATTGCGTGCTATTGAACCAGAAGACCTCGACGTCTTGTATGAGATAGAAAACGATCTCGACCTTTGGACCGTGGGTTATAGCAATTCACCTTATTCACGCTATATTCTCCACGACTATGTCGCCAACAGCCAGTGCGACATCTACGCCGACCGCCAGCTGCGTCTCATTGTAGAAAACGAAGAGGGAGAGGTGATAGGCATTGCCGACCTCAACGACTTTGAGCCACGACACAACAGGGCGGAGATGGGCATTGTGGTGAGAAAAGGCTTTCGTGGAGAAGGCTATGCCAAGGCGATGGTGATGTATTTGCTCGACTATGCTCGTCGAATCATACATCTCCATCAGCTTTATGTAGTCATAGCGGAGGACAATCATCAGGTGCTCGACATGTTCCGTTCCATTGGCTTTACAGGCGAAAAAGTGCTTGACGACTGGCTTTTTGATGGCCAAAAATACAAAAAAGCGGTGTTTTTGCAGTTTTTTCTGTAATTTCTTTCAAAAATATTTGGTGGAATGGAAAAAAGTTCGTACCTTTGCACCCGCAAATAAGAAACCAACCAAGGTGCGTTAGTTCAGTTGGTTAGAATACATGCCTGTCACGCATGGGGTCACGGGT
>CALZAP010000018.1 GCA_945614335.1 uncultured Prevotella sp. | reverse complement strand
GAATAGAATACATGAAGACAACGACTTGGAGGAAGTCTGGACATCGTATAGCGATAGCGCTCTTGAAACATGTAAATATTTTGTGTCAAGAGATTTGAAAGATGATAGTGTAATACAACGTTACTTTAGGCATGTTGCCATTATAGACCACATAAAAGAGCAAAAAATGCATTTTGAAAAGAATATCATTCGTATAGGACAAGATAGTCTTCTTGCTAAAAAAGTGCAATTCATAAAGCCTTATAGCGAATACAGATTGCTTGCTGCATGGCCTGACATTATTGACTATATGGGTGATAGTGGCAAGGCTTTTGGGATAAGGTGGTGTTGCCTGCATCATGCTCTCGCCTTTGACAAGAGAATAAATAATGTGCGTTTCAGCACTTTTATGAGATGGTTTATGAAGTTTGTAAAAGCCTTTGATTTAATTTCAGAATCAAACCTAAGTCAATGTGCCTCTAACTACTTTGTAGTGACAACAAGTGCGCAATGGTCAGAACTGAAATACAAGGAATATATAGAGAGTGGTAAAGACAAGAGCAGAAAAGGCAATAACCATTATAATGAATTAGAAAACGGAAGGATTTTTGATAAAATGTATATGACAGCTGAGAAATTGAGACAGATATTGAAAAAACATTCATAAATTCGAGTACTCCTAATTTTCATTTCTAACAGACATATAGGTTTCTCCTAACAGAATGCAGATAGTTCCTAACAGAGGGGCTATCTGCTTTTTTTTTGCCATCCTATGTGAGGAAAAACCATTAATTTCGCAATCGAAAAATCAATCAAGGCTTCGGCTAAGGTGGTTTTCCGAATTGCTCTTTGACTTATTGATACATTTAATATAGGTATAATCATGGATACAGAAATGAAGAATGGTTGCCTTCCGAAGAGAGATGAATATCCTCTTACGGTAAAGGCGGAAAGTTATGTGGAGTCGTTGGCTCCGCATGTGAGTGAAAGTCTTGCTAAAGACATCGAGGGATTTCTTAGAAGCCTGAGGTCGGAACTGCAGGACGATGAGGCTCTTGCCTTAGTGTTGATGAAGGATGCTCTCCGTTTGATACCTAAGGACTTGAAGCTCGTGAAAAATGCAATGCTCGGATTCTTTTTAAGAATGGAAGAGCAAATTCTCAATGATAATGTTTAACATTTTAAATTTTAATTCATTATGAAAAAGACAAAGAAAAACTTGAATGGTTCGGCTGCACCTGAAAAGCAGCAAGTGAGAAAAGACCCGTATGAGTGCCACGACGTGAAGGGTATGCCGGAATCGGTGGTGGAGCGCAGCTATGGGAAGGTGAAATGTGAGGACGACGTGGTAGAGGCCGTGGAAAGGATTTTCGGCGGCGTGAAGGTGGACAAAATGGAGTGGTGTGTGAACAACAGCGACTCGCTCGTGGGAGCGGCGATGCTCGTGGAGAACGAGGACTTCGTGAACTTCAAGAGACTGAAACTGCTCGAGAATGCCGTTGAGGCTACCGTAAGCGTGAAGGCTATGGGCAAAGACCTCTGGCTCGTGACTGCCTATTGGCTTGACGAACTAAACTTTCAAAGCTATGAATAGCCTATCGACTAAACTGAGCGAACATTTCTCTCTGGGAGAGTTTGTTCGCTCTTCCACAGCGCAGCGCATGGGCATCGACAACACGCCTGACGCTGAGGCCATCGAAAACATGAGAAACCTCTGCACGAAGGTTCTGGAGCCCCTGAGGGAGCATCTGGGCCAGCCGGTGGTGATAACGTCGGGCTTCAGGTCGAAGAGGCTGAACGAGGCTGTGGGAGGTGTGAAACAATCCCAACACCTTAGAGGCGAGGCGGCTGACCTGATGGTGGAATCGGAAAAGCAGGCGCGGGAATGGATAAGGTGGATGATGGACTTCCTGGAATTTGACCAGCTCATACTGGAAAAGAAAGGCAAGAAGGTGTGGGTGCATGTGAGTCTGAAAAGAAACAGGATGCAGGTGAAAGTGAGGAGAGAGGAGTGAGGAGAGAGGAGTGAGGAGGGAGGAGTGAGGAGGGAGGAGTGAGGAATGAGGAATGTGAAATTTGAATTTATTAAAACAGAAAATTATGGACAACTTAAAAGTAAAGAAAATCATGCCTCTGCAGACGGGAGTGTCGGGAAGAGGCGAGTGGAAATCGAGAGAGGTGATACTGGAGGAAAAAGACGAAAGAGTTCAGTATCCTAACCAATATCTCGTAAGATTCACAGGAGACAGGGTGAACATGGTGGACACTATAAAAGAAGGTGACACCGTGACTTGCCACTGGTCGGCGAGAGTAAGGGAGTTTAGAACCAGGGACGGCAGAGACATGGCGACTCAGGAACTGAACGGATGGGGTGTAAAAATAGAAACAGTTTAATTTAAAAAAACAGAAAATTATGAAGAAGAATTCGAAAGGTTCGGCTGCTCCTAAAAAGCAGCAGAGAGGGAGGAAAGAACGCCGTGAAGAAATTGGACGAAGTAAACTATCCAAACCATGAATAGCCTTACGACAAAACTGAGCGAACACTTCGCGTTGGCGGAGTTTGTTCGCTCCTCCACGGCGCAGCGTTTGGGCATAGACAACATGCCTGACGCTGAGGCTATAGAGAACATGAGACACCTCTGCACGGGAAAGTGTGGGTGCATGTGAGCCTGAAGAGAAACCGACAAGAGGTGAAGAGAATAATAATAAATTAATCAATTTTTTTTATGAACAAAAATATTAATATTAACGGCTGCGATGATATGCAGGTTGATGGTACTATTCATGTGAACATCAACAAGTATTTAATGTTCTGCCCTAACGACCCGATACCGGGCTTGGTGGAACCGTTTGTGGTATCGGGCAAGGGACAGATGATGAGAGACGGAACGTTTGATTTTTCGCCTCTGCCACCTGTAAAAAGGCGAAGAGGCGTGCTGCTGAAAAAGGTGGCACACGGACGACTCTCGGCCACAAAGGACGGGGCTTACCTGCTTACGCTGAAGGTGTTTAAGCACGAGGGGCTAAACGTGGCTAACGTGATGAGCAAAGAGGCTCAGGAGGCTATAGAAGGAGGATTCAGACCATGGCAAAAGTAAAGAATGACGCAAAATGGCCAGACGGGGTGGTCAGAATACCCCGTCAGGCACGCGGTCAGGGCGCCAGAGAATGTCTTGACCATGTGGGACCTCAAAACGAGATGCCTGCTCTGTTTACCATCACAGGCACTACAAGCGGTGTGGCAACAGATGTTAATGTGCTGATACACAACAGGGTTCAACCCCTTAACCAAATTGTGGCAAATATCGGTGAAGCCGCTTCGAAAAAGAGTCAGATGGACGAGATTTTCAATGAGATAGGCTTCGAACTGATAGAAGACAAATGGAGGATTGTGGAGGAGGAAAAGAAATGGAGAATGGAGGCTAAACGCGACCGCAACGCCAAGAAGCAGAAGGACAAACCGAGGTTTCCGCTGAGGGTGCAGACTCTTAACACCACAGTGGCCAACCTCGCCGAGCGACTGGAGGACGTAGACGGTAAACGTGCCATCTCGTTTACGCCTGAGATAGACATTCCGCTGACAAAATGGGGAAAGACGGGTACGAACGAATTCTCTACAATGTTGAGGCTATCTTACGATGGAAGCACTTATGAGCGAGAAGCAAAAAGCTTGGAGGCGGCTAACGTACACATAAGAAGCCTGCAGTGGACGGTGATAATGTGCGGGCAGCCGGAGTCGCTATATAAGCTGATGTCGAACACCACCAACGGACTGCTGTCGAGAACTGCTATTGCGAAAATGCATGACAATACGTATGACATGTATACAGACGACAGGCCGTTTTCTGACGAAGAGAAAGAAAAGATACATGAGGTGGCTCATCTGATAGGCATGATGAAGGGCACGATGGTGCTGCCTCTGCTGGAGGCGAGAAGCATCAAGTGGGCTAACAACATTTGCCTACAGGCTGCCAAGGACGGAAACGACGTGCTTGCAAGATGCAGACTGAGAGACCATGTGACCGCTTACAGAATGACTGTATGCCTCATGCTCTTCAAGGTGGCTGAGAGGCTGATAAAGGAGAATGGCTATGAAGGGGCGGAAAAAGTGCTGGCCGAAAATCCTGACATCACGGCGAAACTGATAGTGGACGAGCAGACTCCGGCTATGCTTAAGGCTTATGATAATATTGCTGACTATATACTGGATATGGACATGCTTTATTTCGGAGATAAACTGAAGGCTAACTATGAGGACAAGAACTACAGGGTGACAGAGGAAAGGAAGTATCGCACCAAAAACGACACTATTTACGAATGTCTGCCACAGGTGTTCTCAAAGGAGCAGCTTGTACAGCAGTGTAAGATGAACAATGGTGAGGACCCGACGATCGAAAGAGTTCGCAGCATGCTGAAAAACTGGAAGAAACAGGGGCTGATAAAGGATGACGGAGCCATGTATCAGAAGAAAAGGTGAGTTGAGAAGGTTTTTTAATTTTCAATTATGAAGAATATTGATTTGAATGAAATAAGGGACATGCCTATTGAGACTGTGGCCGATAATTTGGGTTTGAAAATTGTGCGACATGCCGCACTCTGTCCGTTTCATGACGACAAACACCCGAGCTTGCACTTTAACCTGAAGAAAAACAGATACAAGTGCTTTGCATGCGGCGAGTCGGGAGATGTGATAGATCTTGTGATGAAGTATAATAATATCGGGTTTATGGATGCCGTAAACTGGATTGGAAACAATGAGGTGAACATGGGGAGGGACAATCATCATGAGGGAAATGACTATAACGACGGACATGAGGATGTGGTGGACATTGAATACCTTGAAGTGCTGATGAAAGACAGAAGCATAAACGAGGAAGCGGCAAGATTCTTGTTTGAAGAGAGGAAGATAGAGAAGTGGGTGGTGGAGTGGTGCGGACTGTCGAGCGTTTCGGTGGACACGCCTTGCTGGCGGTGGGGAAAGGCTTTTTACGACGCTCCGTCGCTGCTGATACCATACAGGGATGTGGACGGAAAGCTGCTTTCGGTGCAAGGAAGGTATCTGGGAAAGGAAAATAAGCCCAGATTCAGGTTTCCGAAAAGGTCGATGACGGGGATGTATAACAAACCGGTGATAGCCTCACTGAAGGAGGGCGACGAGCTCTGGATAACGGAAGGGCCGTCGGACTGCTGGGCGATGATGTCGGCCGGAAGGAAGGCTGTGGCAATACCGTCGGCCAACAGCCTTGCCATGGGAGACATAAGACTGCTGACCGGCGGACTGCCAAAGGGGGTGACGCTTCACATGGCTCCCGACAACGACAGCCCTGGAATGGAACTGTTTCAAACCCTGAAACGCCATTTCCCGGAACTGCGAGGGCATGTGCTGCCCGACGGCGTGAAGGATTTCGGTGAAGTGTGGAAAAGGGATGTCAGGAGTTTCTGAACACGAGTTTTCCGTCTTCGGCATCTATCGTGACAGGCTTTTCCCTCGACACTTCCTCGGCGAGAATCTTTCTCGACAAGTCGTTGAGCACGCTGCGCTGGATGGCACGTTTTACAGGGCGGGCACCGAACTCCGGGTCGTAGCCTTCCTCGGCGAGCACCTCAATGGCCTTGTCGGTAACGTCAAGCTCGAATCCCTGAGGCTCCAGCATACGTTTCACGGCGTTTATCTGCAGTCTCACTACGTCGGCTATCTCGTCCTTTCTCAAAGGCAGGAACATGATGGTCTCGTCGATACGGTTGAGGAATTCTGGACGTATCGTTTTTTTCAGCATGTCAAGAATCTTGTTCTTCAGTCCTGAAATGAACTCTTTGTCGAATGAATTCCTTACCCTTATTTCCTCGTTGATCATCTGGCTGCCGAGGTTGGAGGTCATGATGATGATGGTGTTCTTGAAGTTTACGACACGCCCCTTGTTGTCTGTCAGACGTCCGTCGTCGAGCACCTGCAGCAGTATGTTGAACACGTCGGGGTGAGCCTTCTCAATCTCGTCGAACAACACTACCGAGTACGGCTTGCGCCTTACTGCCTCGGTGAGCTGTCCGCCCTCGTCGTAGCCTACATATCCCGGAGGGGCTCCGATGAGTCTCGACACACTGAACTTCTCCTGGTATTCGCTCATGTCGATACGGGTCATCATCGTCTCGTCGTTGAACAGGTATTCCGCAAGGGCCTTTGCCAGTTCGGTTTTTCCGACTCCCGTTGTTCCAAGGAACATGAACGAGGCTATCGGACGTTTCGGGTCCTGCAGGCCGGCACGGCTACGTCTCACGGCGTCGCTCACGGCCTGTATGGCCTCTTCCTGTCCTATCACCCTCTTGTGCAGTTCCTCTTCGAGGTGTAGGAGTTTTTCGCGCTCGCTCTGAAGCATTCGCGTCACTGGTATTCCGGTCCATCGGCTCACCACTTCGGCAATGTCGTCGGCGGTCACCTCCTCGCGCACCATGGCGTCGGCACCCTGTGCGTTTTTCAGTTGCTGCTGAATGCCTCTGATGTCGTCTTCCAGCATTTTCAGCTTGCTGTATCGTATCTCTGCCACCCTTTCGTAGTTGCCCTCACGCTCAGCCCTTTCCGCTTCGAGCTTAAGGTTTTCCATCTGCTGCTTGTCGTCCTGGATGCGGTTTACAAGGGCTTTTTCGCCTTCCCATTTAGCCCTGAACTCCTTTTCCTTGTCTTTCAGTTCGGCGATGTCCTTGTCGAGCTGGGCGAGTTTTCCGTCAGCCGAATACTCTTTGTCCTTCGTGTCCAAGTCCTCGCCCTTGGCCCTTCGTTCCTCGTTTCTGATGGCTTCTCGTTCGATCTCGAGTTGCTTGAGCCTTCTTGTGATTTCGTCGAGTTCTTCCGGCACGGAGTCGCGTTCCATCCTCAGTTTAGCAGCCGCCTCGTCCATGAGGTCGATGGCCTTGTCGGGGAGGAAGCGGTCGCTGATGTATCTTTCAGAAAGCTGCACCGCCGCGATGCATGCATCGTCTTGTATACGAACCTTGTGGTGGTTTTCGTATCTTTCCTTCAGGCCTCTTAGAATGGATATGGCGCTGAGTTCGTCAGGTTCGTCCACCATGACGGTCTGGAACCTTCTTTCCAAGGCCTTGTCCTTCTCGAAGTATTTCTGGTATTCGTTGAGCGTGGTGGCGCCGATGCTTCTCAGTTCGCCTCTTGCCAGTGCCGGCTTCAGGATGTTGGCGGCATCCATGGCGCCCTCGCCTCCTCCTGCTCCGACAAGAGTGTGAATCTCGTCGATGAAGAGGATGATGCGTCCGTCGCTCTTGGTCACCTCGTTGATAACGGCCTTCAGTCGTTCCTCAAACTCACCCTTGTATTTCGCTCCGGCCACGAGTGCGCCCATGTCGAGCGAGAAGAGCTGCTTGTCCTTGAGGTTTTCCGGCACGTCGCCTCTTACGATACGTTCGGCCAGTCCTTCCACGATGGCGGTCTTTCCCGTTCCCGGTTCGCCAATGAGGATAGGGTTGTTTTTCGTGCGTCGCGACAGTATCTGCAACACCCTTCTTATCTCGTCGTCGCGTCCGATGACGGGGTCGAGTTTTCCGGCCCTTGCCTGCTCCACAAGGTTCTTGGCATACTTGGCGAGGCTTTGGTAGTTGTCGTCGGCCGACTGCGACTGCACTTTCTGTCCCTGTCTCAGTTCGTCGATGGCCTTGCGCATCTCTTTCTCAGTGCATCCCGCGTCCTTGAGAATGCGGCTTGCTGTGGTGGATGCGGCGACAATGGCGAGCAGGATGGGCTCCACGCTTACAAACTGGTCTCCCATCTTCTGCGACATTTCCTCTGCGTGTTGCAGGATGCTGTTTGTGTCGCCCGAGAGATACGGCTGTCCGCCTTGTACGCGAGGCAGGTGGGCTATTTCCGAGTCCACGAGAGTCTCCACCTGCTGGGCGTTGACCCCGAGTTTCTGGAAGATAAATCCCGCCACGTCTCTTGCCTTGGTCATGATGGCTTTCAGCAGGTGTACCGGTTCTATTGACTGTTGTCCCGAGCGTTGTGCCAGGTTCACCGCCTCTTGTACGGTTTCCTGTGCTTTGATAGTAAACTTGTCGAATGTCATGTTCTATCTCCTTTCTTTTTAATTAATCGTTTCTGCTCTTTTTTTCCACAACCCTTGTGCCATGTTTTGCCGATGTGTCAAAATGGCATTTCAATCAGTCAAAATGGCATACTGATAGCTTTTATAGGATAATCGTTTCCCCCAATCCATCTGTCTCCAAAATATTGTCTTGCAAGGTAGTTGGCCCATGTCTCTGTCCAATAAGAATAATGAGTAGACGTAAAAAATGCAGCATTGACAACACTTGCCGGAGCGATGAACAGCCAATACGCTATAGGCCCATACTTGCGATACTGAAGTATATGTCCAAATTCATGTTGCATCATCGCCCTGCCGTCCTTCTTGCCACTTGTGAACACACCTTCACCTACTATTATTCCACGTCCAGGAACGGTAGCGGCCCGATAATGGAACCATCCGTCAGCATTAGGAGTCGTTATGCTGCCAAGTCTCTTGGTCTCAAACACTTTTACCCCTTCGAAAGTGCCAACGTATTTCCCCGTGAAGGTTTCTTCATTTATTGCTAATGGATGTGCCATGTCTATTTACTTTAACCACGCCAACCGGGCATACCGACGAACGCTCTTCTGCAAAGGTAAGCATATTATTCGAAAAACTCAACGTTTTTACGCTGTTTTTTCAAAAAAAGATGCAATATCTTTTTAAAAATGGTATTCTTGTGCGTATGGGTAAAAACTGTCACAAACATTTGGATATGTTCTTTGTATTGCTTAGAACAAGTCGTCCATCGTCACCTCATTCTGCACTATGCCGGAATGAATACCATGTTTGACTCCGAAGGTGGTGATAAATAAATCCGAACCGACAAACTTTTAGGTAAGAAAAATGGCTAAAAGTGATAAAAATAATAAGATTTAGCCATTTTCCTCATTTAGAAAAACGGCTAAAAGTGATAAAAATGATGAGATTTAGCCGTTTTCTGCAGTGTACATTATTGGCATTATTCGAGAAGTTTGTCAATCACATCTTGCAAAGTCAACTTGGACGGATATTCCAATTCCTTGTCGAATTGTTTCCTTATATTCAACCATAAGTGCACATTAGATTTGAACTCCCTTATACTGACATCTTCTATCTGACCATTCTCAAAGACCATACTACAGGTATTGACCCCAGTCAGCTGACTGCAAGCCCATTGGATTACAATGCCCCTCATGCCATCATCGTTGACACGCATAACCTCCATAGCCTTGTCCCACCATTCAAAATAGCCACTCAATGGCATATAACTCAGGTCTCCGCCCAACAAATATGTATGATTTTTGATATTGAGAACACAATTCCTCATATCCTCATTTGCGAGAATAACATCCTTTTTCGCCATCAAGAGAAATACATTCTTGGCCAGGAGTTCGTAATCGAGTCCCTTGTTAATGACCTTTGGACTCTTGTTCCTATGATGCCTTTTACTTCCTTTCATAATCTAATTCTTTACAATTTCATAACTGTCATGGTCAATACTGTCGGCCTCAATTAGTTCAAATGTGTGAAAGCAATGATGATTGAACATGGCGGCATTTGAGAATATTATTCCATTTGCCGTTGTCGTGCCATTGGCCTTGTGGACATGTCCAAATAAGTGAAGTTTGGGTTTCACCTGAAATACTCTTGCCCTCAACAGGGCATTACCCCAATGTGTACAGTCTGATTCATCGAGTATCATTACTGGAGGTTCATGGGTAATAAGTACATCTACATCATCAGGTATCATGCTCTCTGTATGATCGTATGCCAAGCCGTAGAATTTCACACCGTCGATTACGCATTCTCTATCTTGCAGAAAATGAACATTCTCAGGCAAGTCTTCTATATCCACAGCCTCCCATAAGCAGAGATCATGGTTGCCTGTTACGAACAACTTATGCTTGTATGGCAAATCTATATACCAATTCAGGAAGTCAAGCACCTCGCTCTCCTCACCATTATTGCTAATGTCACCGCTATGAACGATGACATCAGCCTCTGGTAAGTTATGTATCTGACGATGCAGTCCATGAGTGTCTGACAGATGTAGGATTTTCATCTTTATTGTCCAGATATTGGCATTTGTATAGACTGGCCATCATGAAGCCTTATGACTTGCCATTCATCGCTAAATTGCTTTACAAACAAATCGGGTTTGTCCGTGTGAATGGGAATAATGGCCTTTGGCTGAAGATGACGGAAGAACTCACGCAGGCTCTTCATGTCACAATGTCCACTGGTGTGCAGATACACATACTTACTACCTACAGACTTTGCCAATGCCTCATTATAGGCTTCCTGATTCTTGTCAACATACCCTTTCCACATGGAAAGATATATCTTCTTCTTGCCGGGAAGCTCGGCAATGAGTTTGTCAAAACTTTGGTTGGCACGCGCTATCAGTACATAGCCTCTTTCCTTGATGGTCTCGACAAACTTGTCGTTGAAGGTGAAATGATCTCCGTTTCTGAAAAGAGTCAATGGCTCGTATTTACCATATTGATATAAGTCGGATTTGCTCCACAATGAATCGCTTTTTGCCACGATGTCCATAATCTTCTTCTGATAGGCATCTACAAAGAAAGGCATGCCGGCACTTAAAGCCGCATGGTATAATGAAAACAAACGGTCGATATTGGTAGATGAGAGATATACGATATGTCCAATTTTCTGGTTTAGTTCTTCTTCTAAATGCTTCTTAAGTTCTTTTTCACTTTGCGATGTCGAATTGGAACGCTCCACGTTGGTTCCCTCACAGACAACATAATCCACTTTTCCTACATATTTTTCAAGCATTACCTCCAATTTCCCACTCCTAAAACCATGAGTACGGAAATCACCTGTATGGAATACGCTTACACCGTCAGCTTCTATCTTGAACGCATAGGCATCAAAGGCAGAATGATCTATGGTAACAGGCATAACCTTGAATGGACCAATTGCAAATAGACGGCCTGGACTAAAGACTTTTGCTGCTTTCAGTCTCTCAATAATCATATTCTGGTCTTCATCCACATAAGACAGATGATTCGAAAGAGCCAGTTGAATGTCTCTTCCGAGTTCACCTATATATATAGCAAGTTCCTTGGGCAATTCCTTGATGCAGCCTATATGGTCTCCGTGATAGTGGGTGATGAGCAGCGCACTCTTTGTGAGGTCGCCTTTTGTCAATCCCTCTATTTCTAAAGGTTTAGACTTCGGAGCACCAGGAAGTTGTTCTCCGTAATCTACGAACAACTTCCATCCTTCATGTTCATATTCTGTGACACAGCCGCCTATTTGGTCAGTACCACGGTGAATCGTGATATTCATTGTTTTGGAAAATTTAAATCTTTTTTAGAATGAATAAAGTCTTTATAAAGACCATAGCCCATGAAAGAAGATGATATGAATCTTGCATCATCAGGAAGTTTTTCAA
>CALZAP010000017.1 GCA_945614335.1 uncultured Prevotella sp. | reverse complement strand
CATACCGTATTTCCCACTTGACGGAACATCTTAAGAAGAACCGTAAAGATTATACTACAGCAAGAGCTCTTACACAGCTGGTAGGTAAGCGTCGTGCGCTTCTGAACTACCTCTACGACCGCGACATCAATCGCTATCGTGCAATTGTTAAGGCTCTTGGCCTCCGCAAGTAAGAGGAAGCCGAAAAAGACAGTAATCCCGCAGACCATTCGGCTTGCGGGATTATTATTAATATGCAAGTCAGAAGGTAAAAAAGATGAAAGATATTAGGAATATAGCAATCATTGCCCACGTCGACCACGGCAAGACAACTCTTGTCGACAAGATGATGTTGGCGGGTAATCTGTTCCGCGAGGGTCAGGACCTCAGCGGACAAGTATTGGATAGCAACGACTTGGAACGTGAACGTGGAATCACGATCCTTTCAAAAAACGTTTCCATAAACTGGAAAGGGACAAAGATAAATATTATAGACACTCCGGGACACAGCGATTTCGGAGGTGAAGTGGAACGAGTGCTCAACATGGCTGACGGATGCCTGCTGCTCGTTGACGCGTTCGAAGGGCCAATGCCACAGACTCGTTTCGTGCTACAGAAAGCACTTCAGATAGGACTTAAACCCATTGTGGTGGTGAACAAAGTGGACAAGCCAAATTGCAGGCCAGAGGAAGTCTACGAGATGGTGTTCGACCTGATGTTTTCACTGAATGCCACAGAAGACCAGCTTGACTTCCCCGTCGTATACGGTTCGGCGAAGAACGGATGGATGGGTGAAGACTACAATACTCCAACAGGCGACATAACATACCTCCTTGACAAAATCATCGAGGTCATCCCTGCACCGAGAGTGATAGAAGGTTCGCCGCAGATGCTCATCACTTCTCTCGACTACTCGAGCTATACAGGCAGAATTGCCGTGGGACGCGTTCACCGAGGCGTGTTGAAAGAGGGAATGAACATCAGCATTGCACATAGGGACGGAAAGATAGAGAAGACAAAGATAAAGGAACTCCATACTTTCGAGGGCATGGGACACAAGAAGACCGACGAGGTGCAGAGCGGAGACATCTGTGCCATTATCGGACTTGAGAAGTTTGAGATTGGCGACACCATCTGTGACTTTGAAAACCCGGAACCACTGCCACCGATAGCCATTGACGAGCCGACCATGTCGATGCTCTTCACCATCAACGACTCGCCTTTCTTTGGAAAAGAGGGAAAGTTTGTCACTTCAAGACATATTAACGACCGACTTCAGAAAGAGCTGGAAAAGAATCTCGCCCTGAGAGTCTCGCAGTTTGAGGACTCTACCGACAAGTGGATTGTCAGCGGACGTGGTGTGCTTCATCTCTCAGTGCTTATCGAGACCATGAGACGTGAAGGTTACGAGCTTCAGGTGGGACAGCCTCAGGTGATATACAAGGAACTCAACGGAGTGAAATGTGAACCTATCGAGGAACTGACCATTAACGTGCCAGAGGAATTCGCCTCGAAAATGATTGACATGGTAACAAGGCGAAAGGGAGAGATGACTTCCATGGAGTCGCAGGCCGACCGTGTGAACATAGAATTTGACGTGCCCTCGCGTGGCATCATCGGTTTGAGAACCAATGTGCTGACAGCTTCGCAGGGAGAAGCCATCATGGCTCACCGCTTCAAGGAGTACCAGCCATACAAGGGAGACATCACCCGCCGTGTGGCAGGTTCGATGATTGCCCTTGAGACAGGAACGTCATACGCCTACGCCATCGACAAGCTGCAAGACCGCGGCAAGTTCTTTATCGAACCGGGTGAGGATGTTTATATGGGTGAGGTAGTGGGCGAGCATGTTCACGACAACGACCTCGTCATCAATGTGTGCAAGGCTAAGCAGCTCACCAACACCCGCGCCAGTGGCTCTGACGACAAGGCACGTATAGTGCCACGCACCGTGCTCTCACTCGAAGAAGCCCTTGAGTACATAAAGGAAGACGAGCTGGTGGAAGTGACTCCGAAGAGTATGCGCATGAGAAAAATCATACTCGACCATAACGAGCGCAAGAAGGCTGGCAAGAACTGACTTTGAACATTAATATAATAAGGATATGAAGATACGTACAATTATCACAGCCGTCGTGGCTTTCTTCTCCCTTGGCATGCAGGCCCAGGGAGAACAGGGACAGTTGTCGCTGATTCCAAGGGTGGGATTTTCGCTCACCAAGTTCACCAATTTGTCTAACGATTATTTTGATATCGGTGAAAGCTCAAAGGTGAGCCAGCGCCTTAAACCCGCCGTGGAGGCCGGATTGGACCTGGAGTATATGGTGACCGACTTCCTCGGTGTCACCGCAGGAGCAAAGTATTCTCTTCAAGGTACAAAGTTTAAGGACTTTCATGTCAATGTCAATCCCGAATCCTCAAGCGACATGATGAGATTTGTCAATTTCTCGCGTGTGTCTTCAGACCTTCATTATCTTCAGGTGCCGCTGATGCTGCATCTCTATGTGTTCAAGGGACTTTCACTTGACGCTGGAGTACAGTTCGGACACCTTCTCACTGCAAAGGAGTCGTTTAATTATGTAATAGGAGACCTCGACACGAAAACCAACAAGGTGACCAAATACTATCGTTATACTAATGATGGAATTGTGGCTCTTGAGGATGGGGATGACCGCTATCTGAAGTATAGGGAGACAGCTACCGACTCCTACAAGCGTGCTGACGTAAGCATACCTTTAGGACTGTCATACGAGTCTGACGATGTCATCCTCTCAGTGCGTTATAATATGGGGCTTAACAATATTTCCAAGGAAGTGGAGAAGATGCGCAATAACGTCATCACTCTTTCCATCGGTTATCGCATTCCTCTGTTAGGAAATTAGGAAGTTCTGTAAAAGACTTACAGAACTTCCAGGAATTTCTTTGTGGTGTTGAAAGAATTATCGGCAATGGTGTCCCAAAAATTATGATATTGGGATGCCTTGCTGTCTTTTAGGGGGATGTCGCTGATGACACGGAAGGAGATGAAGTCCACACCGTAAGAGTAGCAAGTCTGGGCTATGGCAGCCGATTCCATGTCAACGGCCACTGCCTCGGGAAAATGACCTACAATTTCACGCATCTTTTCCTTTGAGTCTACAAACCAGTCGCCAGTGACAAACAGGCCGGCATGAATTTTCGGACAACCGTCACCTTTTAACTTCAACGCCTTTCCCACCAAGTCTTTTGGCGAGGAGTATCTGGCAGGCATGCCCTGAACCTGTCCGTATACAGTCTTTCCGATGGCTTCTCCACAATAAACGTCGTGGTATGCTATCTCCGTGCTCACCACGATGTCCTGCACTTCCATGAATGTTTGTCCGCCTCCGGCACATCCGGTTGAAATAACCAGTTCGGGCTTGTATCGTCTGATCATTTCAGTGGTGCCTATTGCCGCGTTCACTTTTCCTATTCCACATTGGTGCATGAAAATGGTGTTGCCGCCCATTTCCCCTATAGTGAACGACCTTCCGTCTTCCACCTCTGTCTTTCTGTTTTCAAGCAGTTCGCTGATGCGTCTGAACTCCTTGTCCATTGCAATAATAATACCTATTTTCATATTGAAATATCAGTTTTTAGCGCAAAGGTAATATATTAATTTAATAAAAACACATTTTTTATAATAAAACTTCCCTCCGCATCCCTCTTTTCTCGTTTTTTCTTAGTAACTTTGCCGCCAAAAGTACAGAAACGAAAATAATATATACAGATGAATTCACTGAAGAGATATCTGCCAGACCTTTTGGTGGTGGCGGTTTTTGCATTGTTGGCTTATGCCTACTTCTTCCCGGCCGACAGCGAGGGACGTATTCTTTATCGCCATGACTCAGCAGCGGGAAAGGGCATGGGACAGGAAATGTCGGAATATCGACAGCGTACAGGAGAGACAACCCGTTGGACCAATGCCCTGTTTGGGGGAATGCCGACATACCAGATGGCTCCCGCATACGACAGCGGAAAGGTGCTCGACCAGGTAGCCAACGCCTATCACCTTTGGCTGCCCGACTATGTGTGGTATCTGTTTGCCTATCTCCTTGGCTTCTATATCCTGTTGCGAGCCTTCGACTTCAAGCAGCATTTGGCTGCGCTGGGGTCGCTGATATGGGCTTTCAGCACATACTTCCTGATAATCATTGCGGCAGGACATTACTGGAAGGTGATGGCATTGGCCTATCTGCCTCCAATGATAGCCGGTGTGGTGCTGGCATACAGGGGGAAATACCTCTTGGGATTTGTTGTCACTGCCATCTTTGCCGCACTTGAAGTACAGGCCAACCATGTTCAGATGACATATTATTACCTTTTCGTCATCTTCTTCATGATTATCGCATATCTCGTGGAAGCGTTGCGAGAGAAGCGTCTTGCGCATTTTGCCAAGGCTACGGCAGTGTGTGCCACCGGTGCCATTATCGGCATTTGCATCAACCTCTCAAACCTCTATCACACATGGGAATACAGCAAGGAGTCGATGAGAGGGAAAAGCGAACTCGTGAAGAAGAATGCGGCAAACCAAACCAGTAGTGGTCTCGACCGCGACTATATCACACAGTGGAGCTATGGTATCGACGAGACTTGGACATTGCTCATTCCGAATGCGAAGGGAGGCGCGTCGGTGCCTTTGTCGATGAGCGAGACGGCAATGGAGCATGCCGACAACAACTATCTGCCCATATATCAGCAGCTGGGACAGTATTGGGGAGAGCAACCCGGAACGAGCGGCCCCGTCTATGTAGGAGCTTTCGTGATGTTCCTCTTCATACTTTCGCTCTTCATTGTGAAAGGGCCGCTGAAGTGGGCCTTGCTGGCTGCCACGGTGCTGTCTGTACTGCTTTCGTGGGGACGCAACTTCATGCCTTTCACCAATTTCTTCCTCGACTATGTGCCAATGTATTCCAAGTTCCGTACAGTGGCCTCCATACTCGTCATTACCGAGTTCACCATCCCGCTTTTGGCAATGCTTGCACTGAAAAAGATAGTTGACGACCGCCAGTTGCTCACTGATAAAATAAAATATGTGTACGTGAGCCTCGCACTGACGGCAGGTCCGTGTCTGCTGTTCATGTTGTGTCCCGGCATTTTTGACTATGTGTCGTCGTCAGAGCTTCATGCCATGAGTCAGATACCGGCCGACCAGCTCCAGCCTTTGCTCAATAACCTTACGGAGATGCGTGAGGCCATGTTCACGGCCGACTGCCGTCGTTCGCTGTTCATCATCTTGGGATGCGTCATGCTTCTCCTTGTCTACAAGGCAGGCAAGCTAAAGGCTGCGCCCATGGTTGTGGTGCTTGCCGTAGTGTGTCTGATAGACTTGTGGGCAGTGAACAAACGCTATCTCAACGACGGCATGTTTGTGGAGAAGATACAACGCGACATGCCAATAGAAAAGACGGCTACGGAAGACCAGATACTGCACGACAACTCACTCGACTTCCGCGTGCTCAACCTCGCCTCAAACACCTTCAACGAGAACGAGACTTCATACTATCTCAAGAGCATTGGTGGCTATCATCCTGCAAAGCTCCGCCGCTATCAGGAGATGATAGACGAGTATATAGCACCGGAGATGCAGAAGCTCTATCCTGCCATTGCAGAGGCACAGGGCGACATGACGAAGGTGCCGGGCGACAGTATCTTCCCAGTGCTTAACATGCTTAATACCAAGTATTTCATACTCCCGCTTGAGGGCGGACAGACTGTTCCCGTGAAGAATCCATACGCTTTTGGCAACGCCTGGGTGGTGGACCGTGTGACCTATGTCGACAATGCCAACGGAGAAATAGACAAAGTGGGCAAGATAGACCTGCGCCATGAGGCCGTTGCAGACAAACGCTTCAAGGACGTCTTGGGTGAGAGCACCGTGCAGGCCGGCGAAAGCGTTGTCACCATTACAAGCTATGAGCCCAACCGACTGAAATATGACGTCGTGACACAGAAGGGTGGGGTGGTAGTGTTTGCAGAGAACTACTATCCGGGCTGGACAGCCACAGTAGACGGACAGCCAGTGGAAGTGGGACGCGTGGACTATATCCTCCGTGCCATAAAAGTAGCCCCGGGCAAACATGAGATCGAGCTGTCGTTCTTCCCCGCTACCGTCGACGTGACAGAGCGCATAGCCTACTCGTCGTATGCCATTCTCCTTGCCGTAGTACTACTTTTGGCCTACCTTGGATGGCGTAGAAATAAGGCCTCTTAAAGTGCCTTTTTTGGAAAACAAGAAAACACTTTGACTATCATTAAGTTATTCGTTTGGGAAAACTTTCTGCCGATTTTTTTGCGGAAAGTTTTCCCAAATTTATTTTTTTATATCAGAATTTATATGTAACTTTGCGCCCACAAACTTATAGCATTAAATGGAAACTAATAAAACCTTTAGCCACGAAGAAGCATTGCAAGCTTCTTTGGATTATTTCAATGGAGACGAATTGGCGGCAAGAGTGTGGGTGAACAAGTATGCGATGAAGGATAGCTTCGGCAACATCTATGAGAAGTCGCCTGTTGACATGCACTGGCGCATAGCCAATGAGATTGCGCGTATTGAAAGCAAGTATCCAAACCCGATGACTGCCGAGCAGGTTTTCGAACTGCTCGACCACTTCAGGTATATAGTGCCTGCCGGAAGCCCTATGACGGGCATTGGTAACAATTTCCAGATAGCTTCGCTCAGCAATTGTTTCGTTATCGGACTCGACGGCGACGCCGACTCCTATGGAGCCATCATGCGTATCGACGAGGAGCAAGTGCAGCTCATGAAGCGTCGCGGCGGCGTCGGTCATGACCTTTCTCATATTCGTCCTAAAGGCTCACCGGTAAACAATTCAGCCCTTACTTCCACAGGACTCGTGCCGTTTATGGAGAGATACAGCAACTCTACCCGAGAGGTGGCACAGGACGGACGACGTGGTGCCCTGATGCTCTCCGTCAGCATCAAGCATCCCGATTCTGAGGCTTTCATCGACGCCAAGATGACTGAGGGTAAGGTCACTGGAGCTAATGTGTCGGTGAAAATAGACGATGAGTTCATGAAGGCCGCCATCGAAGGCCGCCCTTATCACCAGACATTCCCTATCTACAGTGATAACCCTGATTGGGACAAGGAAATATCTGCCCGCGAACTTTGGGAGAAGATTGTCCACAACGCTTGGAAAAGCGCAGAGCCTGGTGTGCTGTTCTGGGATACCATCCTGAAGGAGAGCATTCCTGACTGTTATGCCGACCTTGGCTTCCGCACTGTGTCTACCAATCCTTGCGGAGAGATTCCACTCTGTCCTTACGACTCGTGCCGTCTGCTTTCCATCAACCTCTATTCTTACGTTGTAAATCCGTTCACCAAGGACGCATACTTCGATTACGACCTGTTTAAGAAGCATGTCGCAGCCGCCCAACGTATCATGGACGACATCGTCGACCTGGAGCTTGAGAAGATAGAGCTGATAATGGAAAAGATTGGCCGCGACCCACAGACGAATGAAGTTAAGGGCGCAGAGTTGCATCTTTGGGAGAAAATACAGAAAAAGAGCGGAATGGGACGACGCACTGGCGTTGGCATCACTGCCGAAGGCGACATGATTGCGGCCATGGGTCTCCGCTATGGTTCTCAGGAGGCAACAGACTTTTCTGTAAATGTACACAAGACACTCGCCCTGAACGCTTATCGTTCGTCTGTGATCATGGCAAAGGAGCGTGGCTCTTTTGAAATATTCGATGCAAATCGCGAAAAGGACAATCCTTTCATCAACCGCATAAAGGAGGCCGACGCAGAGCTCTACGAGGACATGGTGAAATACGGACGCCGCAACATTGCCTGCCTGACAATAGCTCCTACCGGTACAACCTCGCTGATGACACAAACCACAAGCGGCATAGAGCCAGTGTTCATGCCTGTATACAAGCGTCGTCGCAAAGTGAATCCCAACGACGAGGCTGTACATGTGGACTATGTTGACGAAGTGGGTGACTCTTTCGAGGAGTACATCGTCTACCATAATAAGTTCCTGAAGTGGATGGAAGTTAACGGCATCGACTCAACCAAACGCTATTCTCAGGAAGAGATAGACGCTCTCGTTGCCCGTTCTCCTTATTATAAAGCCACAGCCAATGACGTTGACTGGCTTATGAAGGTAAAGATGCAGGGAGCTATCCAGAAGTGGGTCGACCATTCCATCAGCGTCACTGTGAACCTGCCAAACGATGTCGACGAGTCGCTCGTCAACAAACTCTATGTGGAGGCATGGCGCTCCGGATGCAAGGGTTGCACCATCTACCGCGACGGCAGCCGCAGCGGAGTCATGATTGCAGTGTCGAAAAAAGACAAGAAAGAGGACAAGAAGGAAGACAAGCCCGCAACACGTCCTTGTAGCCCGCCAGAGGTGACAGAAGTAAGACCCCAGGTTCTCGACTGCGATGTGGTGCGTTTCCAGAACAACAAGGAGAAGTGGGTGGCCTTCGTAGGTCTTCTTAAGGGCTATCCTTATGAAATCTTCACAGGTCTGCAGGACGACGAGGAAGGCATCGTGCTTCCAAAGACAGTCACCAAGGGAAAGATAATCAAGCAGACAGACGAGAACGGAAAGAGCCGCTACGACTTCCAGTTTGAGAACAAACGTGGCTACAAGACCACTGTCGAGGGACTCTCGGAGAAGTTCAACCCCGAATATTGGAACTATGCCAAGCTCATCAGTGGAGTGCTGCGATACAGGATGCCTATCGACCATGTCATAAAGCTTGTGGCCTCTTTGCAGCTGAAGAGTGAAAGCATCAACACATGGAAGAACGGTGTTGAAAGGGCATTGAAGAAATACATCACCGACGGTACTGAGGCAAAGGGACAGAAATGTCCACAGTGTGGACAGGAAACCCTGGTTTATCAGGAAGGTTGCTTGATATGTAAGAATTGTGGAGCAAGTAGATGTGGATAGAATAGAACATTTCATATACTTAAACGACGTCCGTTTCCACGCCTGCCATGGGGTTATGCCCCAAGAGCAGGCGGTAGGGGCGGATTTCGTCGTTTCTGTGAGACTGGGCGTCGATTTCTCAAAGGCGGCGGAGACTGACTCTGTGGACGACACCGTGTCGTACGCCGATGTCTATGAGTTGCTTAAGGAAGAAATGAACAAGCCCTCAAAGCTATTGGAACACGTGGCGGGGAGAATGGTGAAAGCCATAAGGCAACGCTTCCCGCAGGTCTTCTCCGTATCTCTGCAACTCACCAAACAAAACCCTCCGATGGGCGCCGATTGTGGCGGTGCAGGGGTTGAGGTACGTTGGAGTTCCTTAAATAATGATAAAACTCAGGCTGAAAATTCAGTTTTTTAAAATATATTTGGTATTTTTGCACGCAAAAACAATGAATATGGGCAGAAAGATTGTCATTCTTCTGTTTTCGATGCTTGTGGCTGGGCTTTCCGTGGCGGAAGGCAACCGCAACTTCACTCTCGTTATCGACGCGGGACACGGCGGCCACGATGCAGGTGCCTTGGGCTCGATGTCGAAGGAGAAAAACATTAATCTCAATGTGGCATTGGCATTTGGCAGGTATGTTGAGGCTAATTGTCCAGACGTCAAGGTGGTCTATACAAGGAAGACAGACGTGTTTGTCACACTTCACGAAAGGGCGAACATTGCCAACAGAAACAAGGCCGACCTGTTTGTGTCCATACATACCAACGCTTTGCCGAAAGGAAAACAGGCACGCGGATTGGAAACTTACACTCTTGGTATGAACAGGGCTGAGGAAAACTTCGACGTGGCAAAGCGTGAGAATGCTGTTATCCTTTATGAAAAGGACTACAAGCAGAGATATGAAGGCTTCGACCCAAACTCTTCCGAGAGTTATATCATGTTCGAGTTCCTGCAGGACAAGAACATGGCGCAAAGCGTTGAACTGGCAAAAATGGTACAGAAGAGGACGTGTGTCTCGGCAAATCGTGCCAACAAGGGAGTGAGACAGGCTGGCTTCCTCGTACTGCGCGAAACATCCATGCCGAGCTGTCTCATTGAGTTGGGATTCATCACGACACAGTCGGAAGAGCAGTACCTGAACACAAGGGAAGGAGTCGATGCCTTGGGATATGGCATCTACCAGGCTTTCGTAGACTATCGAAACAAGTTTGACAAGAGCATCACCGTGCCATTCCGCATTGGAGAAAGAATGATAGAACCACAACAGCCGTCGCAGGACTTGGTGAAAGACAATGCCGACGAGCAACGGCAGGAACCGCAAAACCGTGAGGAAGCCACTTCACAGGAAGAGAAACAGCAGAAACACTCGTCCGAAGAAAGAAACAGTGGCAGTGCGCCGGTATTCAAGATTCAGATCCTTACCGCCACGGGGAAGATACCTAATGGCGACAAACGTCTTAAGGGTATCGACGAATACGACTATTATGTTGATGGCAAGACATATAAGTATACCGTGGGATGCTCAGAAAACTATAATGAGATATACCGCTTGAGAAAGACGATTCTCGACAAGTTCCCCCAGGCATTCATCATTGCCTTCAAGAATGGGGAGCGTACAGATGTGGTTGAGGCCATAAAGGAGTACAAAAGGAATAAGAAATGAGGAGTGAGGAGAGAGGAGTGAGGAGTGAGGAATGAGGAATGTGAAACTAAAATAATATAATATGAAACGCATATCAAAAGAAGTTCAGATAGCTCTCGTGGCTATTGTCGGAATAGTGGTCCTGTATGCAGGACTGCAGTTCCTTAAAGGACTTAGTCTCTATTCCAACGACGACACTTATTACGTCTCGTTCAAGGATATTAGCGGACTGGCGCCTGCGTGTGCAGTCTATGCCAACGGCTACAAGATTGGAGTGGTCAAGGACATAGAGTTCGGCTATGGGGCCGACAACAAGGATATCGTTGCCGTGCTGGGCATCGACAACAAGATGAACATCCCTTCTGGCTCAAAGGCTGAGATAGAGAGCGACATGCTTGGAAACGTGAAGCTCAACATCGTGCTCGCACCTTACTCGGGAGAGAAACTCGCTCCGGGTGACACAATTGTGGGAAATCAGGAGGGGGGACTGATGGGAAAAGTGACCACCATGCTGCCTACCGTAGAGAAAATCTTGCCCAAGCTCGACTCTATATTGGCAAACCTTAACGCACTGACTGCCGACCCCGCACTTGCAAACTCCCTCCACAATGTCGACAAGATAACGTCAGACCTCACTGTCACCACACGACAGCTCAACACGCTTATGACAAACGTCAACAAGCGTATGCCGTCGATGATGGACAAGGCCGACGCCTCACTCGCCAACACCGAGAAACTCACCGCCGACCTCAGCCAGATTGACGTGCAGGCCACCATGGCAAAGGTGAATGCCACACTCGACAATGTCCATGAGCTTACAGAGTCGCTCAGCAACAAAGAAGGCACCATCGGCCTGCTTATGAGAGACCCGAGCCTCTACTGGAATCTTTCCAACACCATGAGGGATGCCGACTCGCTGCTTATCGACCTCAAGTCCCATCCCAAACGTTACGTACACTTCTCTTTGTTCGGTAAAAAGGATAAATAAGTGCAACTTCCGGCTTAATTTAAATTTCATATAAATAGCATCGCCCCTGATGTCCGCTTGTCCAAAACGGTTCGAAAG
>CALZAP010000016.1 GCA_945614335.1 uncultured Prevotella sp. | reverse complement strand
GTAGGTCTTCTTTCCGAATGTCTCGGTGAAAGTGCCGTCTTCCTTGAAGGTGATGGTGAGCGCGCCTTTCTTTATGCCTACTTTTTCCAGTTGCTGCTGCAGTTTCTTTTCAGCCGACGAGGCAGCCACCTTTGCGGCGGCGTTTGTCAGCACGTTGTCAGACTTCAGCACGATGGCAGGTTCGTTGTATACCCATGTGCCCACGATGTTGTTTTTGGTGGCTTGCTTGTTTGACGAGAATATCGACGTCAGTCCAGAAACAATGTCAGAGGAATTGTTTCCGCCACCGAGCACGTTGTTAAGAATGTTTCCCAAGTCAGTCTGGGCAAAGGCATTCTGTCCTGAGAATGCCAACAGGCAAATGATTGCCATTTTGAAAAATCTGTGTTTCATAATTATTTGTTCTCAATTTTTTGTGCAAAATTACATTTTGTATTAAAAATATCCAAATAAAATCTTCAAAACGTTGCAATAAGCCTATAAAAACATGACATTTTGGACTCTTTTACATACAGATTGAGCATGTTGTTGTGAAAAAATGATTAAACAATAGCATTTTTTTCAGAAAACAGACACGTATGTCGCAAAAGATTGCTATCTTTGTGCCAAAATTCTAAATATTCGCGAAGTATGACATTGTTGATAGTGTTGATATTCATTTTGGGATATGTGCTTTTAGCTACCACGCATCTCACCAACGTAAACAAGGCCGCCATCGCCATGTTTATGGGTACTGTGGGATGGGTCTTGTATATTTGCTATGGTACAGATTTCGTCATGAGTCAGCATCCACGGGAGTATTTTGACTTCCTGGCTGGAGAGTTGCCAAACAGCGACGCTGTGAAATATTTCATCTACGACAACATATTCCTGAAGTATGTGGGGAAAGCGGCGGCCATAGTGCTGTTCCTGCTTGCCACGATGACTATTGTAGAAATACTCTACAACAATGGTTGCTTTGACTTCATTTCCGAATGGATCAGGACGCGCAACAGCAAACGGTTGTTATGGACTATCACTGTTGCCACTTTTATCATTTCCGCTAATCTCGACAACCTCACCACCACTGCCATGATGCTTGTCATCATGCACGGAATAGTACAGAACAGGCGACAGCGAATGCTCATCGGGTCGGCCATCGTGCTTGCAGCCAACACTGGCGGATGTATGACGGTTATTGGCGATCCGGCGGGAGTGATTCTTTGGGGAGAGGAAACGGTCACTGCCACCAACTTCTCCGCCTATCTCGCATTGCCGGCGTTGACGGCCTGGGCCTTGCCCACCTACCTTATCGGACGCTGCCTTCCTGCAAGGCTTGACGTGGAATGGCCGGCAATACCATATCGTGGCGACGACACAAACCTGAACCGACTGCAGCGCCTTTCGATGCTCTTCGTGGGAATAGGTGGACTGTGGTTTATCCCTACCTTTCATAACATCACCAAGCTAAGTCCGTTTCTTGGAGCCCTATGCGTGTTGGCGGTGTTGTGGGTGGTGAACGAGGTTTTTAACCGCAAACTTATGAATGCCGAACAGATGATACAACGTCGTTTCCCGAGATCGTTGCAGTATGGCAGCCTGCAGATGATACTTTTCATCATGGGCATCATGCTTTCAATGGGAGTGGTGAACGAGACAGGATTCTTTGCATCCGTATCGGAATGGATAGACTATAATATTCACAATGTGTGGGTACTCGGAGTGCTGTCAGGACTGCTGAGCGGTGTGGTGGACACATTTACTGTAGCCATGACCAACCTCTCGCTCTACGACGTGGTGGACGCGGCGGCACTGCAGCGGTGGGTGGATTCTGATTACATGGCCAATTTTGTGCAAAACGGCACTTATTGGAAAGTGGTGGCCTTTTCCACTTCCGTGGGAGGATGCCTTACCTGTTTCGCCTCACAAAGCGGACTCGCGCTTATGAAGATGGAACGGATGCACGTGGGTTGGTATTTTAAGAACTGTATGCCAAAGGTGCTGCTTGGCTGGGCTGTGGGCATGGTTCTGCTATGGGTGGAGTGCTATCTGCTCAAATAGCATTATATATATATAATAAGGTGTAAACACAATAAACACAACGAACTTTAAAATAAAAGACATTATGGCTAAAATCAAGACAATCGGAGTGCTTACCTCGGGAGGCGATGCCCCTGGTATGAATGCTGCCATTCGTGCCGTCACGAGGGCTGGTATATACAATGGTTTTAACATTAAGGGAATATATCGTGGCTACGATGGTCTCATCAATGGTGAGGTGAAGCCTTTCACAACAGAGAATGTCAGCGGTATCATCATGCAAGGCGGTACGATACTGAAGACCGCACGCAGTAAGGAGTTTATGACACCGGAAGGAAAGCAGAAAGCCTACGACACCATGGTGAAGGAAGGCATCGACGCACTGGTGGTCATTGGCGGTAACGGTTCGCTCACTGGAGCTCGCGACTTCGCCGCGGAGTTTGACGTTTGTTGCATAGGATTGCCGGGCACGATCGACAACGACCTCTATGGAACAGATTCCACCATTGGTTACGACACTACACTGAATACCATCCTCGAGTGTGTGGACCGCATACGCGACACCGCCCAGAGCCATGAGCGCATCTTCTTCATCGAGGTGATGGGACGCGACGCCGGCTTCCTTGCGCAGAACAGCGCCATAGCCAGTGGAGCCGAGGCAGCAATCATCCCGGAGGAGGCAACCGACGTCGACCAGTTGGGACGGTTCATGGAACGAGGCATCCGCAAGTCGAAAAAGAGCTGCATCGTGATTGTGTCGGAAAGTCCTAAGTGCGGTGCCATGTACTATGCCGACCGTGTGAAGAAGGAATTCCCCGACTTCGACGTGAGAGTGTCTATACTCGGCCACCTGCAGCGCGGAGGCCGCCCCACAGCGCGCGACAGAATTCTTGCCAGCCGTACCGGTGTCGGAGCCATTGAGGCAATAATTCAGGGACAACGAAACGTGATGGTAGGCGTAAGGAACAACGAGGTGGTGTATGTACCGTTTGCCGATGCTATACGTACAGACAAGCCACTCGACATGAAGCTTATCAAGGTGCTCGATGAATTGAGCATTTGACGTTTTCTGTCCAAAAACGTTGCAAAGATGGTACATTTTCTCTATTTTTTAATTCATTAAGAATAAAACTTTGCTTTTTCTTTGGGTTTAATGGAAAAATGTATATCTTTGCAAGGTAAAAACGAATAGCCTTTAGACTATCCTAAAAAGACAATTGAATTAAAAACAAATAAAGCGTATGTCACAAATCAATGGACACATCTCGCAGATTATCGGTCCTGTTATCGACGTCTTCTTCGATACTAAGGGACAGGATGCAGAGAAAGTGTTACCCAAAATTCATGATGCTCTGAAAATCGAACGTCCTGATGGAAGAGAGCTGATTGTCGAAGTGCAGCAACACATCGGTGAGGACACCGTACGTTGCGTAGCCATGGACAATACAGACGGACTGCAGCGCGGACTCGAGGTCAAGCAGACAGGCTCACCTATCGTAATGCCTGCCGGAGAGCAAATCAAGGGCCGAATGATGAACGTCATCGGACAGCCTATTGACGGTATGAAACCCCTAAGCATGGAAGGTGCATATCCTATCCACAGAGAGGCACCGAAGTTTGAGGAGCTGTCCACCCACAAGGAAATGCTCGCTACCGGTATCAAAGTCATCGACTTGCTGGAGCCATACATGAAGGGTGGAAAAATCGGACTCTTCGGAGGTGCCGGCGTGGGCAAGACGGTGCTCATCATGGAGCTCATCAACAACATTGCAAAGGGACACAACGGATATTCCGTTTTCGCCGGAGTGGGAGAGCGTACCCGCGAGGGTAACGACCTTATTCGAGACATGCTCGAGTCTGGCGTAATCAGGTATGGTGAGAAATTCAAGAAGGCCATGGAGGAAGGCAAGTGGGACCTCTCGCTTGTTGACCCGGAAGAACTGAAAAAGTCGCAGGCCACACTCGTATATGGACAGATGAACGAGCCGCCGGGCGCACGTGCGTCAGTGGCACTCTCTGGACTCACCGTGGCCGAGGAGTTCCGCGACCATGGAGGCAAGGACGGTGAAGCGGCCGACATCATGTTCTTCATCGACAACATCTTCCGTTTCACACAGGCCGGTTCTGAGGTGTCCGCACTTCTTGGCCGTATGCCTTCTGCCGTGGGTTATCAGCCTACACTGGCATCGGAGATGGGTACCATGCAGGAGAGAATCACCTCTACGAAGAAAGGCTCTATCACCTCTGTGCAGGCCGTTTACGTTCCTGCCGACGACTTGACCGACCCGGCTCCTGCCACCACCTTCACCCACCTCGACGCCACTACGGAGCTTAGCCGTAAGATTACAGAGCTCGGTATCTATCCAGCCGTTGACCCACTGGGTTCCACCAGCCGTATCCTCGACCCGCTCATTGTGGGCAAGGACCACTACGACTGCGCTCAGCGTGTGAAGCAGATACTGCAGCGCTACAAGGAGTTGCAGGATATCATCGCCATCCTTGGTATGGACGAGTTGTCTGATGAAGACAAGCTCACCGTAAACCGTGCCCGCCGTGTGCAGCGTTTCCTCTCACAGCCATTCACCGTGGCAGAGCAGTTCACCGGCATTCCTGGCGTAATGGTGCCTATCGAGGATACAATCAAGGGCTTCAACATGATTCTCGACGGAGAGGTGGACGACCTGCCAGAACAGGCGTTCCTTAACGTCGGCACCATCGAGGATGCCATAGCAAAGGGTAAGAAACTCATGGAGGCTGCCAAGGGCTAAAGCCTTCATAAAGAAATGTTTATTATGGGTTTGAGATTAAGAATAGTATCACCAGAGAAAGTCATATTCGACGGTGAGATAGAGAGCGTCACCGCACCGGGAGTGTCTGGCGAGTTCCAGGTACTGAAAGACCACGCACCGCTCATCTCTTGTCTTGACAAGGGAAAGGTAGTGTATGTAGATTCAGATGGACAGCATGAGATGACCATTTCCAGCGGGTTCGTTGAAGTCAACAAAAACAAGGTTAGCCTTTGTGTTGAACTGTAATGGAGAAAGACGCAATGGAAGAGACAAAAATCGACAACAGTAAGCTAACGGCAGACAACTGCGACATGCAAGGGCAAGACATCTGGCAAAAAGAAGTCAAGACCACAGGGCACTCCTTCATCAAACGAGGAATAGCCTTGGTAGTAATAATCTTGGCAGCAGCATCGGGCATCGCCTACACCTCCGGCAATGAGTGGATAATGGTGCCGGCTGTAATATCAGCGCTCTATACCCTTGCCGTCGTTGTGGCAACAGGACTGATATGGATCAGGGTGGCAAGCCGTTCGGTCGATTCGCTCACCACGTTTTATTCTGCCGTGTCGGGATTCCGTATGCTGCTCACCATTTCGGTCATGTTTGGATACTATCTCGCTTGCGGACGTGATGAGATGCTCGGCTTCCTTTCGGTTCTTGCACCTTTCTATGTGGCGATGCTCGTCCATCACTCGATATTCTTCGGAATGAAATCGAAGATAGTCGACAAATTCAATAATGTCAAACAACACTCATAAATCTCTTCGATTATGATGAAACGAATAAGGACAATAATATTGATGCTCGCCGTGGCATTGTTCCCGGTAAAGTCCCTTGCCAATGAGACAGCAAAGGAAGGCGAGGCGCTGGACATACCCGAAATAGTCCTTGAGCACCTGTCCGATTCCTACGAGTGGCACATCGCCTCCTATGAGGGAAAGCACCTCAGCATCCCTCTGCCCATCATCGTCCGTAGCGGCGAGACGGGAGAGTGGACTTTCTGCACTGCCCACACGCTGCCGGCGAATTATTTCTTCGACCCGGCACACCATGGAAAAATCTATGAGCGTATGGCTGACGGCACCACTGAGCGTCCCCTCGACCTCAGCATCACCAAGGCCGTGGCTCAGATATGGATTGTTGTGGCAGTGTTGCTGACCGTGTTCCTCTCATGCTCGCGCTGGTATAAGAAGCGCGACGAGAAGAGCGATGCACCGCGGGGATTCGTCGGAGCTGTGGAGATGCTCGTGATGTATATCCACGACGACCTTATCCGTCCGTCAGTGGGCGAGAAGCACTACAAGCAGTACGCGCCGTACCTGCTCACCGTGTTCTTCTTCATCCTCACCACCAACCTCATAGGGCTCATCCCCGTGTTCCCCGGTGGTTCAAATGTGACGGGTAACATCAATGTAACCCTGTTCCTTGCTCTTTGCACGATGTTGGCCATCAACCTCTTCGGCAACAAAGAGTACTGGAAGGAAATATTCTGGCCGGAGGTGCCTCTTTTCCTGAAGGCATATCCAGTGCCGGTAATGCCGGTCATCGAGTTCTTCGGCGTCTTTACCAAGCCGTTTGCACTGATGATTCGTCTTTTCGCCAACATGATGGCTGGTCACGCGGTGATGCTCAGCTTCACCTGTGTCATCTTCCTCGGTTGGTCAATGGGTGTGGGCTTTGGCATCGGTCTGAATCTTTTCAGTGCTGTCATGCTTCTGTTCATGAACTGTCTGGAACTTCTTGTGGCTTTCGTCCAGGCTTATGTGTTCACTATGCTTAGTGCAGTGTTCATCGGACTGGCACATAAGGAGCACCATTGATTCTTTAATAAGAAATTAAAAAATTAAAAGATTAAAGAATTAAAAATTAAAAATTAAAAATTAAGAATTAACAATAACAAATTAAAACTTATAAAATTATGATTATTTCAACACTTTTGGCTGCTGAAGGTCTGGCACAGCTGGGCTGCGGTCTCGGAGCAGGTATTGCAACAATTGGTGCAGGTTTAGGTATTGGTAAGATTGGCGGTAGCGCTATGGATGCCATCGCACGTCAGCCAGAGGCAACAAGTAAGATTCAGACAAACATGATTCTGACATCTGCCTTCGTTGAGGGTTGCGCCCTTTTCGCCATCGCAGCCTGCGCGTTCCTTATTAAGTAAAGTTGACGAGTTGACGAGTTGACAAGTTGACGAGTTGACATCAAAAAACATCATCGAATGGAAAATTTGCCATCTATATTGACCCCTGACTTGGGACTCCTCTTTTGGATGCTCATAGCCTTTCTCGTGGTCTTCGGAGTACTGGCAAAATTCGGTTTCCCCGCCATTGTCAATATGGTAGACAACCGTAAGCAGTACATCGACGAAAGCCTGAGAAAAGCACACGAGGCTACAGCAAGGCTCGAGAACATTCAGAAGGAGGGAGAGGCAATGTTGCAGGAAGCGCGTCAAAAGCAGGCCCAGATACTAAAAGAGGCCGCCGACACACGCGAGGCAATAGTAGCCAAGGCCCAAGAACAGGCACGCCATGAGGCCACAAGGCTCATAGAGGAGGCAAAGGCCGACATCGCACAGGAAAAGGCCGCTGCCATCTCTGAGATAAGGGCACAAGTGGCGGAGCTCTCCGTCAAGGTGGCTGAGAAGATTCTAAGAAAGGAACTTTCTGCAGCCGACAGGCAGATGGAGACTATTGACAGACTGTTGGATGAGGTTGCTGTAGAAGATAAAAAATAATGTGACATGGACATTGGAGTAATATCAGTCAGATACGCTCGTGCGCTGCTCAAGGCGGCTACCGCTGCGAACATGGAAGACCAGGTATGTCAAGACATGACGACACTGGCCAAGAGCTTCGCGGATGTACCACAGCTTAGACACGCCATCGACAACCCCATGCTCTCCAAGGACAAGAAAAAGGGATTGCTCACTACTGCTTGCGGCAACAACGTTGTAGAGCTTACTGAGAAATTCCTCATGCTCGTACTGAAGGAGGACAGGGAAAGCTTTGTGCAGTTTATGGCAAACTCGTATGTCACGCTTTATCGAAAACAGAAGAACATCATCCGAGGAAAGCTCACAACCGCTGTCGCTGTTTCGCCGGAAACGGAAAAGAAAATGCGGCAGATGGTTGAAAACAAAACCAAGGGAACGGTGGAGTTCGAGACAGAAGTCAACCCTGATATCATTGGAGGCTTTATTCTCGAATATGACACGTACAGGCTCGACGCCAGCGTGCAGAGCCAACTCAGAAACGTGCTCCACCAGTTGAGAAAGTAATTAATTAAACAAAAAAAACATGTCAGACAAAATAAAACCAAGCGAAGTGTCGCAAATGCTGCTCGAACAACTGCAGGGCATCAACGGCGGACAGCAGTTTGACGAGGTCGGAACCGTGCTCGAAGTGAGCGACGGTGTGGCCCGTATCTATGGACTGCACAATGCCGAGGCCAACGAACTGCTCGAGTTTGAGAACGGCACCATGGCCATCGTCATGAACCTGGAGGAAGACAACGTTGGTTGTGTGCTTCTCGGTTCGGTGGAAGGCATTAAGGAAGGCATGGTCGTAAAGCGAACAAAGCGTATCGCTTCCATTCGCGTCAACGACAACATGCTCGGACGTGTCATCAACCCACTTGGCCAGGCCATCGACGGAAAGGGAGACATCGACCTTACCGGAGCATTTGAGATGCCGCTCGACAGAAAGGCTCCTGGTGTGATCTATAGACAGCCAGTAAAGGAACCTCTCCAGACAGGACTCAAAGGCGTTGACTCGATGATTCCTATCGGACGTGGACAGCGTGAGCTCATCATCGGCGACCGCCAGACTGGAAAGACTGCCATCGCTGTCGACACCATCATCAACCAAAAGAGCTTCTATGAGGCTGGAAAGCCCGTTTATTGTATATATGTGGCCATAGGACAGAAGGCTTCTACTGTGGCTGCACTCGTTGAGAACCTCAAGCAGCACGGTGCAATGCCTTACACCATCGTGGTGTCTGCCACTGCCGCCGACCCAGCCGCCATGCAGTACTACGCACCATTTGCCGGTGCCGCCATCGGCGAGTATTTTCGCGACCGTGGAGAAAGCGCGCTCGTGGTGTATGACGACCTCTCAAAACAGGCTGTGGCCTATCGTGAGGTGTCGCTCATCCTTCGCCGTCCTTCTGGACGTGAGGCTTATCCCGGCGACGTGTTCTATCTCCACAGCCGTCTGCTCGAGCGTGCAGCACGTATCAACGACCAGCAGGAAGTGGCTGAGAAGATGAACGACCTGCCAGAGTGCATGAAAGGTCATGTAAAGGGTGGTGGCTCGCTCACTGCCTTGCCTATCATCGAGACTCAGGCCGGCGACGTTTCGGCATATATCCCGACAAACGTGATCTCCATCACCGACGGACAGATATATCTCGAAAGCGACCTCTTCAACCAAGGATTCCGTCCTGCCATCAACGTAGGTATCTCAGTGTCTCGTGTGGGAGGCTCGGCTCAGATAAAGAGTATGAAGAAAGTGGCCGGTACGCTGAAAATCGACATGGCGCAGTATAGGGAGCTCGAGGCATTCTCGAAGTTCTCCAGCGACATGGATCCCGTTACGGCAATGACCATCGACCGCGGACGCAAGAACAACCAGTTGCTCATCCAGCCGCAGTATAGCCCAATGCCTGTAGGCGAGCAGATAGCCATCATTTATTGTGGAACTCACGGATTGATGCACGACGTGCCAGTGGAATGCGTACGTCAGTGTCAGGACTCCTTCCTCGACAAGCTGCGCACATCACATCCGGATGTTATTGCAACACTCGCATCTGGAAAGATTGACGACTCTGTCACAAGCGTCATCGAGCAGACCATGGCCGACATTGCAGGACAATATAAAAACTGATAGCCTATGCCGTCGCTGAAAGAGATAAAGACGAGAATCCAGTCGGTCAACAGCACCCGCAAGATTACGAGTGCGATGAAGATGGTGGCGTCGTCGAAGTTGCACCATGCACAGGTGATGATAGAAAACATGTTGCCATACGAGACCATGTTGGAGCAGATACTCAAAACGTTTCTGGCTTCCGAGGCCGATGCGTCGAGCATTCTCACCCAGGAGCGTCCTGTGAAACGTGTGGCATTGGTGGTCTATTCGTCAAATAGCAGCCTCTGTGGCGGCTTCAACGCAAACGTCATCAAGATGATGCAGCATGTGGCGGCTGAATACGAATCGTTGGGCAAGGACAACATCGTCATCTACCCAGTGGGACGAAAGGTGGCTGAGAAGGCTGCAAAGTTAGGCTTCCAGATTGCAGGGGACTACAATTCCTTGGCGGAGAAACCAAACGCTAAGCAGTGTATTGACTTGGCAAGGGAACTCGGCGAGCAATTCGTGCATGGAAAAATCGACCGCGTGGAGATGATATACCATCATTTCAAAAGCGCTGGCTCGCAGATACTCACCCGTAAGGTCTTCCTGCCAATTGACATTACAGACGAGCTTACCCGTGACCACGACCGCGACCTGAAGTCAACGGTAACCACCAAAGACGCACAGGAATACTTGCGTAAGCGTGATGCCGAGCGTGGAGAGCAGCGGGGCGAACTTGACGGAAAGCCGCTCAACAGCAACTTCATTGTCGAGCCTGACATGCAGACTGTGCTAAGCGCACTTATTCCAAAAATGGCGCATCTGATGCTTTACACAGCACTGCTCGACAGTATTGCCAGCGAGCATGCCGCCCGTATGGTTGCCATGCAGACGGCCACCGACAATGCGGATGAACTCTTGCGCGGACTGAATCTCCAGTACAACAAGAGCCGACAGCAGGCCATTACCAACGAGCTTCTTGACATCGTTGGAGGAAGTGTCAACAACTGATGACTTAGTGTTTTTCACTAAATATCTTATAATATCAGGTGTACAATCTGTTGCATGTTATGCAAACGATTGTACACCTTTTTTTATAAGAAAATATAAAAAACTATGCGTAAATATTTAAAAAACTAAATAATTGGTTCAGAAAAAGCCCCAAAACACCATAATATGTTATATAACATATAAAAAAGTTTGCAAATACGGATTTTTCTCCGTACCTTTGCACACGTTATCCTGAATACAATCTTTTTACCTTAGAAGGCTAATACCTATTGAGAAATGCCTCGCGCTGAGAAGCGCGAGGCATTTAACTTTTTTATAAACCCGACTTTTTGCTTTTCCACCACTGCCCGAAATCCTTCACGCCCTCCGGCAGTTCATGAAGAACCGTTTGCGGCAGAAGTTCCTTTACCTTTGCAAACTTTTCATCATATTACTCAATTTTTCGCTTTAATTTTGCAACTTGAATGAGCGTTTCTGCACGCCCCGAAGGGGCAACAGCTCATAGCCCGGGGCAACACCCTGGGTGTGTAGTGTCACAAATCATATCAACGCCCTGAAAGGGCAAAAGCGTCATAATGCCCTGTATTCTAATGCTTTTGCCCTTTCAGGGCGTATTGCGTTGGATGGCTTGACCCTGACCCAGGGTGTCGCTTCGCTCTGCCCTGGGCTATGCGCTTTTGCCCTTTCAGGGCGAACACCCTTCCTCGCGAAAGTTCACAAAGTCAGTTCACTGTCATGTGTAAGCAACCCTGTTTCTTTTACTATTTCATCTCTTACGTTCGTCGTATTTCACATATATTCCAGCGAGAATGGTACCAGAGCAATGTTGTTTGCCGGCATAGCGGTTAACAAGGAAACCGACAGTCACCGGCAAAATCGTTATGAGCAGTATGCCGCGGAACATTCCGAGTGTATCCACCTCAATACGTGTGTCGGCAAGCCACCACACAAGTAATGGAGTCATAAACGGGGCAAGAATGGTGGATGCAGTGGTCATACCCACCGAGAATGCCACATCGCCCTTGCACAGATATGACATGATATTGCTCGACACGCCTCCCGGGCAACATCCCACAAGGATGATGCCTATAGAGAGGTAGGGATTGAGTCCGAACACCACCGTGAGCGTATAGGCAATGAGCGGCATCAGCGTAAACTGTGCGCACGCACCTATAAAGATGTCCCACGGACGACTGAACAATATGCGGAAGTCATCTGCCGAGAGAGTCAGACCCATTGTCAGCATTATCACTCCAAGTATGACGCTCGAAACGTCTCCCCTTACCCATCCGAATGCTTCGGGCACGAGAAAAGCCAATACGGCTGCGGCTATCACGTATGTAGATGAGTGTGAAGCCA
>CALZAP010000015.1 GCA_945614335.1 uncultured Prevotella sp. | reverse complement strand
GAAAGACTACGGACAGCACACCGTCTTCGACCACGTGAACCTCACCATAAAACGTGGCGAGAAAGTGGCGTTCGTGGGGCGCAACGGAGAGGGAAAGTCAACACTCGTGAAATGTATCATGGGCGAGATTCCCTTCACTGGCGGACTGAAGGTGGGACACAACGTCCAGATAGGCTATTTCGCGCAAAACCAAGCGCAACTCTTGGACGAGAGCCTCTCGGTGTTTGAAACCATCGACAATGTGGCGCGAGGCGAGATACGCTTGAAGATAAACGACATCCTCGGTGCGTTCATGTTCGGTGGCGAAGCGTCGGAGAAGAAGGTGAGGGTGCTGAGCGGTGGCGAGCGCAGCCGACTGGCAATGATAAGGCTACTGCTCGAACCCGTCAACCTGCTTATCCTCGACGAGCCCACCAACCACCTCGACATGCCCTCGAAAGACGTGCTTAAGGAAGCCATAAGGGCCTTCGATGGGACGGCAATCATCGTGAGCCACGACCGAGAGTTCCTCGACGGACTGGTTAGCAAGGTCTATGAGTTTGGCGGGGGAAAGGTGCGCGAACATCTTGGCGGCATCTACGACTACCTGAGAAACTGCGAGAAATCGGGAGTGGAAGCCTTCTCGCTAAAGACTGAAACAACGCCGGCACAGGCAAAAACCGCTAACACGGAGGAGAAAGCCCCGAAGCAGAGCTATGCCGAACGCAAGGAACGACAGAAGCTGATAGCCAAGGCGGAGAAGGCCGTGAAAGAGTCGGAAAGGAAGATAGAGCAAATGGAAAAAAGGCTCAAGGAACTCGACGAAATACTCAGCAAACCCGAAAACGCCAGTGACATGACCATCGTGACCGAATACACCTCAACAAAGAAATCTCTCGACGAAGAGGTGGAGAAATGGGAGGAAGCGAGTCTTAATTTGGAGGAGTTAAGGAGTTAAGGAGTTAAGGAGTTAAGGAGTGAAGGAGTTAAGGAGTGAAGGAGTTAAGGAGTTAAGGAGACATAAACATGGGCAATAATTCAAAAACTATGAAAATAAAAACAATTATGACAATCATGGCAATGGCCTCGGCTACTTCCGGGGCTATGGCACAGGGAAGCCTCTCGACAGGCATTCCAGTAGACAATCTCGACAAGACCGCACGTCCCGCAGACGATTTCTATCAGTTCGCTTGCGGAGGATGGATGAAAAACAACCCGCTGCCTGCGGCTTACTCACGCTACGGCAGTTTCGACCAACTTGCCGAAAACAACAACAAACGTATCAACTCAATCCTCAACGACCTCAAGAACGTGAACTACAAGGAGGGAAGCGTGGAGCGTAAACTCAGCGACCTGTACAAGCTCGCCACCGACTCGGCAAGACGTGCAGCCGACGGCATTAAACCGCTCATGCCTTTCATCAAACAGCTCGAACAGGCCAAGACAAAGGAGCAACTCTTCGACGTGCAGCTGGCATACGCAAAGTATGGCAACAACGAGTTCGTGGGAGCTTGGTATGGCACCGACAGAAAGAACTCCACACAGAACATCCTGAACATCTGGCAGGGAGGAATGACACTGAGACAGAAGTCGTACTACCTCGATGAAGACCCCGCGACAAAGGCTATTCGCGAGGCGTATAAGAAACACATAACCAGAATGTTCACCCTGTTTGGCTTTAGTGAAGCTCAAGCAGAGAAAAAGATGGCAAACGTGATGAAGCTCGAGACCGAACTCGCCAAGGCTGCCAAGTCGCCGGCTGAGCTGCGCGACCCTGAAGCCAACTACAACAGGGTGACCCGCGAAGACTTCAACAAACGCTATCCAAACATTAAGCTCGACAGACAGCTGCAGGCTGCCGGCATCGACCTTAAGTATATCGACAACCTCGTGGTGGGACAGCCGCTGTTTGTTGAGGCTGCAGACAAACTCATAGGCTCGATCACAGCCGACGAGTATCGCGACTACATGGAGTGGGGACAGATAATGAGCGGAGTGTCATACCTTGACGAGAATACAATAGCCGCCAATTTCGACTTCTTCGGAAAGACTATGTCGGGACGTAAGGAAGACTATCCGCTCTGGAAACGTGCCACACAGCAGGTGGAAGGTGTAATGGGAGAGGCCCTCGGAAAAATATATGTGGAGAAGTATTTCCCAGCTTCCTCGAAAGAAAGAATGGTGACCCTCGTGAGAAACCTGCAGACAGCTCTCGGAGAACGCATCAAGGAACAAGACTGGATGGGGGACGAGACAAAGAAAAACGCACTCGAAAAACTCAGCACCTTCTACGTGAAGATAGGATACCCTGACAAGTGGGAAGACGTGAGCTCGCTCGTTATCGACCCAAGCAAGTCTTACTATGACAACATTCTCGCCTGCCGGATGTTCTGGCACAAGAGGGAACTCGAGAAGACTCTCGGCAAGCCAGTGGACAGGGACCAGTGGGGAATGACTCCGCAGACAGTTAACGCATACTACAACCCAACCACCAACGAAATCTGTTTCCCGGCCGGCATCCTACAGCCGCCATTCTTCGACCCACAGGCCGACGACGCATTCAACTATGGAGCCATCGGAGTGGTGATAGGCCACGAGATGACCCACGGTTTTGACGACAGTGGACGCAATTATGACAAAGATGGCAACATGAAAGGCTGGTGGACTGATGATGACGCTAAAAAATTTAACGAGAAAGCAGACCTCCTCGACAGCTTCTTCTCAAATATTAAGGTGCTGCCCGACCTGAACGCCAACGGCCGGTTTACACTCGGCGAAAACCTTGCCGACCACGGTGGACTGCAGGTGTCGTTCACAGCGTTCAAAAATGCCACAAAGGACGCAAAGTCCGAAAACAAAGATGGTTACACACCGGAACAGCGATTCTTCATGGCCTATGCCGGAGTGTGGGCAGGCAACATTACTGAAGAGGAAATACGCAACCGCACCAAGACAGACCCACACTCCCTTGGACGATGGAGAGTGAACGGAGCACTGCCACACATCGACGCATGGTATGAGGCGTTTGGTGTGAAAGAAGGTGACAAACTCTTTATTCCGAAGGCAGAACGACTCGAACTCTGGTAATTTGATTCTTTTAAATTCATTATAAAAAAACGTCAGATTTTAAATTTTCTGGCGTTTTTTTTTGTATATTTCAGAATTTTACGTATCTTTGCACTCATAAAACAAAAACTACACTCCATATAGCATGGAGTAAACATATTAAGAACTCTTCTAAGAACCTTCTTATGGACTATAAAAATTCGTTTAATTCATACACGCACGGAATGGAGGGCACCATGCAACAAAGGCAGAACGATGCCACATACACATCGGGAACCTTTGGCCGTCCACAGCAAGAAAACTACCAGCAAGCCATGATGGCAAGAAATGCCGTCGACTCTTCGCTGTGTCCCAACTGCGGGGCACCACTGCCCGAAGACGCCGACTACTGTGAGTCGTGCCACAGATATATCAAATCCGACACATGCTCTTTCTGTGGAGCACACCTTCAAGGAGAAGAGGCGTATTGCCCTGAGTGCGGAAACCCCAGGGGCGGAATAGTGTGCCCGAGATGCAATACCATGAACGAGTTCGCCTTCTGTAAGCAATGCGGCAAACCACTGACAGAGGATGCGAAAATGCTGTTTGAAAGGGTGAGGATGATGCCCGAATACCAGCAAATGCAAGCCATTGCCGAACAACTAAGCAACCTCGACAAAATGGTGCCACTCTCATCGGAAGCAGAGATACTGCACGAAGAAGCTAACAAGGCCCTCAGGGAAAGGGTGCTCACGCTGCTGGCGCAGGACAGGGGAGAGAAAACACCCGATATTCCTGACCTGAAGTCGAAAAGAATAACTGAAGAAGAGTACAAGATAAGGAAAAACAACCTTGCCGAACAACTCATGGAGGCTCTTGAGGCTATGCAGACAAGACCCATGGAAAGTCCGGTGGAGGCAAGAAACTATACTATGGCAATGAAACCTGCAGGACTAAGGCTCGCATGGAAGTGTAACTACAAAAACGCCATACACAGCAGTCCGTGCGGATGTGCCAAGCCACATCTCGGAGGAAGATGGATAATCTTGGGAAAGAATTCTAAATCAAAAATGGTAGACGACAATGGATGAAACTACAATAATACCAAGCGGCGGTAATATCTCTGACGACACGCTCGACACCACTCTAAGGACCACTTCGGCAGTGACCTTGTCGAACATCGGCAACGATCCTCTCGACGTGACAGGAAGAATGGACGACGACGGAAAGACCATCAGGGGGATGGCAGGAAGCATGCCTGGCTCAGCCACTGCGGCAGACCCTGACGATTTCGAGATAAACGGCAACTACTATAAAAGGCTGAGATGCCTTAGCGACAACTCGGGAGAGGCACAGGTATACCTCGTGGAAAAGGACGGGAAAGAACTCGTGCTGAAAATATATTACCCTAATTTCTCAGTAAAGAAAAAACTTCTCAAAATCATCACCGGCATTCATTTCGAGATGATTGTCAACGTGTTTGACTTCGGCAAAATGTATGTCGAAGGTGTAAACCGCGACTATGAGATAATGGAGTATCTCAGGGGAGGGACACTGAACGAATACAAACTCAACCAGGATATTGACCAGTTCAGGAGAATAGCACTGCAGGCTGCGGCTGCACTTGAATACTGTCACAACAACAACATCATACACAAGGACATAAAGCCCGGAAACTTCTTCTTCCGCGACGAACAGCACACACAGCTCGTGCTCGGCGACTTCGGCATCTCCTCGGTGCTGAAAGACAAGAAAGAACTGCACAGGACCACACAGGCGCGAACACCCATTTACGCCTCGCCCGAGATGTATAACGACGTGATAGACGGTATAGTGGAACTCACGCCAGCCACCGACTACTACTCTCTCGGTGTGACACTGCTCACGCTGTGGCGAGGCGCAAGCTCGTTCAACGTGGGTGAACGCACCATAATGAAAAGAAAAAACGAAGGGCGACTGCCTGGTGTGGACATCCTGCCGGAAAGGGTGAGGATGATCATCAAGGGACTGACCTCGGTGAACATACAGAAACGATGGACTTACAACGAGGTGGAGCAATGGTTTCTCGGAGAAAGCCCCGAAGTGGACATCACGTCGCCGTTCCTCAGATACAAGAGCTTTGTGGTTGACCCGGAGAGAAACCTCGTGGCGGAAAACGTACAGGAACTTATCCCGCTGCTGCTCGCAAACGAAAGAATAGCAAAGGGATACCTCTACGGAGGAAGACTCGCCAACTGGTTTGAATCCTGCGGAAACACCAAGGCGGCAATGGTGCTGAAAGACATCGTGGTGAACAAATACCCCGTGGACCAGCATGCAGGACTCATGTCTGCCATATACACCATGGACCCCTCGTGGCCATACACCGACATCACAGGACAGGAGTGTAACGACATACACAGCGTGGCCATATCCTTAGTGGTGAATGCCGACAACTACCAAGTGTTGCTGCGCAATCCCAACGACAACTTCTGGGTGTATCTCGAAAGCCACACCGACTGCGACGTAAACCGCATGAGAGGCTATTTCACAGGCGTGCAGAACGACGACCTGAAAATATCCCTCATGAGAACAGTGTACGAAATGGACAAGGACATGCCTTTCTTCGCAAAATACAAGTCGAGGTCGCTGCGAGACATCATAAAGTGCTTCGGATATGAGGAAATGACTGAAGACAACTGGAGGAGCATTACCGACGGACGACTGTTGGCTTGGATGTACAGCCACGAGGACAAGATGGCGTGCGAGGCTCTGAGAATCATGACAGAAGGCCAGGAATACAGCAAGACTCTTGCATACAAGGTGCTGTACAACGTCGACCGTACGGCGGCTTTCGACCTTAAGGAGGCCAATACACCGGCAAAGGTGGGAGGCATTCTCGCGGAAAAACTGAAGCAATGGCAGTCGCTCGACGAAAAGGAGTTCGCAAAAAAACTTGATGACGTATGCGGCAAGGAAGGACGGTTCCTCTTCTATGCCCAACTGCATGGCTGGACAAAGCAGATACACGAATTCAACAGATGCTTCGACCTGCAGAGCACCGAAAACAAGGAACGGCTCGGCGACTATGACATCAGGACCGCAGCCTACAGGTTCTGCAGGGTGCTTGACTTCAAACCGACATACCTGCTGCCATCGGGAAAGGAACTCGACAACGGGGCGAACATCGACACTCAGGATATTGCGGAAATGAAAAACGAGATGAGGACAGCCTGTCTTAGCCAATGGATGTCGGTGTACTATCACGAAAACCCATACGAAGACTTCTCGCAGGAGTACAGCTACGAGCATAGCCTCGAAAAATGGCTTATGGCCATGGGTACTATCGACCCACAACAGAACTATTACAGGAGGTTCATAAAGGCAAAACAGGAAACGGCAAGAAAATATGAAGAGGTGAGAAGCGAGTATATCAATGCCTGCAGGCAGACAAAATTGCTGAAGTTCCTCTTCTACACATTCTCCCTCGTGCTTGCCGCGACACTCGTGGTGGCTCAGATAAAAGGGTCGAAAGAGATTCTCGACAACGGATTCGTCAAACTCCTGATAACCATCGGAGCGCCTACTGCACTGATAGTGGGAGTGAAGTCATACTTCAATGGATTCGGAGTGCTCCTCGCCTTCTTCTTTGCCGTGGCAGGATTCTTCACTGCGGCAATTCCGATATTCACCATGAAATATGTGGACGCCAATTTCCCTGATTATTTCATTCCTGTCGTGCTGTTAATCGAGGGAGTGTATGTGGCTATAGCATACTTCACCGACACCAGCAAGGAAAGCAGGGAGGACAAACAGCTGATAACCGAAGTGATGGACGACGACATGAAGTCTTCATTGCTTGAACCGCTATATTACACGTTCAAGACAAAGTCGATACGTTACAAAGGCTCAAAGTTTAACGTGCTCGACGATGTGAAAAACCAATTCAAGTCGGTAAGTAGCGACTCTGTAATACATTATGCCCTATGGAGCATTCTTGCTCTCGTGGTTCTTGTCGGACTATTTCTAAATAATATTCTATGAAATGTGAACATTGTCATAAGGAAAACAGGCAGATTGCAAGGTTTTGCCGATGGTGTGGAAAGCCTATGGCCACCAACAACATGCTGGTGAAGCTCGTAGGACTTGACGACGTGAAACTGCAGCTGCGGTCGGTGGTCGACACTTATACATTCCTTCATTCAAGAAAGGATGTGGCTAAGGTGAGACTCAGCGTCAATGCTATTATAATAGGTGAAACCGGTACGGGAAAGACAATGCTCGCTGAAGTCATCAGAGACTACTTCTTCCAGCACAAGATTATTCCAAAGTCGAAACTCACACTGGTGGACGCCGTGGACTACCAGAGGTTTGTTGACTCTTGGGACGACAACGTGAAGAAGGCCAAAGGGGGAATACTGTTCTTCGACAACGTCCAGAAACTCTTGCCGGACAGATATTCCAACCAGGTGAACCCGCTCGACAAGCTTTTCGTGGAAATGGACCATTGGGACGACGACCCCATTGTCATCATATCCGGACTCACAAAGGGACTCGAGGACTTCCTCACCAACAATCCCTCGGTGAGCAACAGGTTCAAGTACAAGTTCTTCCTGCCTACACCCGGATACAAGGAACTAACGACAATATGCCGAAATGTGCTAAAGGAAAAGTATGGCATAGACTCTTTCTCCTTGGAGGCAGAACACAAACTCGCAAGATACTTCAAATACAGGGTGAAGAAGAAAGACGAGTCGTTCGGATTTGCACACGAGGCTACGAAAGTGGCTGAGGACATCTTCACTTCGTTCATCAGCAGGGGAGAAGAGGCCCATGTGGTGGAACCTGACGACATAAAGGGATATGTGCCGGAAGAAAAGTCGCTCGACGATATACTTGCAGAGATGGACAGGTTTATCGGAATGGATGAGGTGAAAAAGGCTGTAAGGGAAATAGCATACTCCGTGAAAAACGGTATTGAAAGAAAGGAACGTGGACTCGGTGGAAGCGAAAAAATGGCTATGCATGTGGTGCTCACAGGTAATCCGGGAACCGGAAAAACCACTATCGCCAGAAAACTCGGGGAAATACTCGCAGCCATAGGATATCTCGACAGCGGACATGTGGTGGAAGTGGACAGGGCGAAAATGGTGAGCCCTTACCAAGGAGAGACACCAAAAGTAGTGGACAGACTCTGTGACAAGGCCATGGGAGGAATACTCTTCGTGGACGAGGCATACACTCTCGCCCCTGTGAACCAAACGGGAGAAAGAGACCAACAGGGAGCACAGGCCTTGGAAAAACTGATGAAGAGAATGGAAGACGACAGGGGAAAATTTGTCTGCATAGTGGCGGGATACAGAATGGAGATGGACAACCTCTTCAGAATAAACCCGGGATTCAAAAGCAGGTTCAACTATTTCCTCAACATCGACGACTACACGCCCGAAGAGCTCTTCAAAATCATGCTCACCTTCGCTGACGACAAGAAATACTTGTTCTCGCCAAAGGCGGAAGACAAGGCCAAGACGGTCATTAGAGACCTGTATGAGCACAGGGACAAGAACTTCGCCAATGGAAGGGCCATGCGACAGCTCTTCGACCAGATATGCAAACTACAGGCGGAAAGACTTGAAAAGAGCGACCTCAACGCGCTCAGCAACGACGAACTCATGACCATTGTCGAGGAGGACGTGCCGTACGACAGACCGCAAACCGTTGACTATACCGACTGCCTGAAGGAACTGAACGGACTCGTGGGACTGGAAAGCGTGAAAGAGGAAGTGGCAAATCTCGCCTCGTTTATCAACTTGCAGATACAACGCGGGGAAAGAGACACATTCCAGGGTAAACATTATGTATTTACAGGAAATCCGGGCACTGGCAAGACTACCGTGGCACGAATAATGGCCAAGGTGCTCAAAACGCTCGGAGTGCTGTCGAGAGGACAACTCGTGGAGGCTGACAGAAGCAGCCTCGTGGCGGGATTCAGCGGACAGACGGCAATAAAGACAAACCAACTTGTGGACTCTGCCATGGGAGGTGTGCTGTTTATCGACGAGGCTTACACGCTAAAGTCAAGCGACCAGGACTCTTTCGGCTCCGAGGCCATCGACACACTGCTGAAACGACTGGAAGACGACAGGGGAAAGTTTGTGTGCATAGTGGCTGGATATACACAGCAGATGCACGACTTCATCGACTCCAACCCAGGACTCAAGAGCCGATTCACCCAGACCATACACTTCGACGACTATAACGTGGAAGAGCTTACCGACATCTTCCTCAACATGGCAAGCGCTCGACAGTATACTGTGGACGACGACACCAAGGCAACGATTCACAGGATGTTTGAACAAATTTGCCTCAGGAAAGACCATAACTTCGGAAACGCACGTGAGGCAAGAAAACTCTTCGACGAAGCAGTGGAAAGACAAAGCAGAAGGCTTGTGGAGGAGATGGGCTCGAAACAGCTCGGAAAGGAAGATATGTACAGAATCATTGCCGACGACGTGAGCGTGGGACAAGGTGGAAAGAAACGACCACTCGACGAAGTGCTAAACGACCTCGACGCCTTCGTCGGAATGAGGTCGGTGAAAAACCTCATAAGAAGACTCGCCGTGCAGAGCATGTTCCTGAAACAAAGGTCGGCAAGCGGCGTAGGTAAAGTGCAGCAGATGAACATGAACTTCGTGCTGACAGGAAATCCGGGAACAGGAAAGACATCGCTGGCAAGGCTCATGGGAGAACTGCTGCAAAGCATGGACATTCTGCCATCGAAAAACGTGATAGAGGTGGGCAGGTCACAACTCGTGGGAAAATACATGGGAGAGACTCCGAAAATCGTAAACAAATACTGCGACCAGGCAATGGGAGGTGTGCTGTTTATTGATGAGGCTTACACACTATGTAACGGTGGAGACGACCAGTACGGACACGAGGCAGTGGACACCCTGATGAGAAGAATGGAAAACGACAGGGGAAAGTTTGTGGTCATCATTGCCGGATACAAGGAAAGAATTGATGCTTTCCTCGGCGAAAACCAAGGACTCGCAAGCAGGTTCACCCATAAGATGAACATTGAAGACTACAACGAAGACGAGCTGCTGGCCATCATAAAGAAAATGGCGGCACAGGAAGACTTCGTGTTCGAACCGTCGGCTGAGTTCAAGATGATGGGAGTGATTTGCCAGAAGGTAATGACAAAAACATCTTCTTTCGGTAACGCAAGGGATATGAGGACCATGCTCGACGAAATCATCGGACAACTGTCGGAAAGGGTGGCCGACATGGATCCGGAAGACATAACGAATGATACTTACAAGACAATAACAACGGAGGATATCCCAGACTTTTAAGGCGAAAGATATCGTTCTCCACATTATTAATATATATATAGAATATGATAATTTGTCCATATTGCAAGGAAGAAATCGACCCAGGGTCGCACTATTGCGACCAATGTGGCAAGAAGATGATGTACTGCGAGAAATGCGGTCATGTGGGCACTGGACGACGATGTACACTATGCGGCGAAATGATGATTTCGGCCGAAGAAATAGAACAGCGTAACCAGCAGACCACCATGTCGGAACATTTCTCAATACCGCTTGCCGTATCCTTGTCAAAGGCTGACATGTCGTCTTCGCTCGTCGACATGACTATACCAACCCTGTCGCTCGTGAACAGGCAACTGAACATCGACATTCAGGCTGTGAACGGTGCGGTGATAGGCAGAAGACAGGGACCGTACAGCGCAATGTTCGCACAGAACAAATATGTCTCAGGAGTGCATGCACAGCTCTTCTACAGAAAGGGCGAGGGATGGAGTATTATGGACAAACACTCTTCCAACGGCACGATGCTCAACAAGAGAAAACTCGTGCCTGACGTGGGAATGACTCTCAACAATGGTGATCTCGTGACCATTGCCAATGTAAACCTGCAGGTTATTATTAACAAAGTAAGCAAACACTAACTGACATGACGATAAAAAAATTCGCTATCACAGCCTCAAGCAACGTTGGCTTGGTAAGGCTAAACAATGAAGACATGATACTTGTAAGAAACAAGTATGTGAGGGACGAAAGCTACAGGACCGAAATCGAACTCGACAAGTGCGACAGGTTTGTAATGGCCGTGGCTGACGGTATGGGGGGATACAATGGAGGGGAAGTGGCAAGTCAGGAAGTGCTCGCAAGCCTGCATTTCTTTATTGGTGACCTGCCTGCCAAACTAACTTCCGCACAGTTCTGCGAGGCTATGATGGAATGGGTGAACTCAACCAACGCCACCATAAACACAAAAGGTGAACTTATGCCGGAAACAAAAAATATGGGAACAACACTAACGGGTATCATCGTCTACGACAAAAGTGTGTTCTGGATAAACTGCGGCGACAGCAGAATTTACCGGCTAAGGGACAACAAGCTCTCGCAGATTTCCACAGACCACTCCATGCATGCACTATATGGACCGGAATGCGGGTCAAACGCCATCACAAATTGCATAGGAGCCGGCTGTGACTACTCATACCTCGACATATTCGAAATCACAGACGACATAAGGCATGGGGATGTATTCATGCTATGCTCAGACGGAATGAACGACATGGTGGAAGACGAAAACATCGAGCAACTGCTCGCAATAGGATGCGACGCACTGCAAATGTGCCAGGCTGCCATCGACTCAGGAGGATTCGACAATGTGTCGACTTGCGTAATAAGGATTGAATAAACATTTATTTAACATATAATTGAAATGCCATTAAGACTACCAGACAAGCTGCCCGCTATTGAGCTGCTTAAGAAAGAAAACATTTTCGTGATGGACAATTCAAGGGCCACTACTCAGGATATACGCCCGCTGAAAATTGTCGTGCTTAATCTCATGCCATTGAAGATTACTACAGAGACTGACCTCGTCAGACTCCTTTCAAACACCCCGCTACAGCTCGACATCTCTTTCATGAAACTTAAAAGCCATACTCCCAAAAACACACCTATTGAACACATGATGATGTTCTATCGTGACTTTGAGGATATGAAAGACGAAAAGTTTGACGGAATGATTAT
>CALZAP010000014.1 GCA_945614335.1 uncultured Prevotella sp. | reverse complement strand
ATGGACAACCTCGTGGCAATGAATTCAATATACAACAGCAATACAGGTGCATATACTTACATGCCAGTCAACGTGAGTGGTAATTGGAATTGTAAGAACAGTTTCGACGTACGACGTGCCATGACTAATAACCGCAAGCTGAATATGGAGTGCCATACAGCCTACAGCTACATTCACAATGTTGACATGAAGGACAATGCTTCAAGCACGGTGAAACAGCATATTGTTGAGCAGAATATGAAACTGGAATACAAGCAAGACTCATTTACCTTTTCGTTGCTTGGAGGCATTTCTTGGACTGGATTACGAGTGGCTGGCGTTGATGACATCAACAGTCTCAACCTCAACTATGGTGGCATTTTGCAAGCCAATCTTCCATGGAAGATGCATTTGTCAACCGACATAAGAATGTACAGCCGTCGTGGCTATGCAGACAGTTCTATGTGTACCGACAATCTATTGTGGAATTTACAGATAGACCGATCGTTTCTCAAAGGCAGTTTCGTCTTGGCAGCTAAGGCCTTCGACCTGCTTCATCAGATTTCATCGACCCATAGCACCTTCAACTCCCAGGCTCGCATTGAGACATGGCAGCTCAGTCTTCCATCTTATCTCATGTTGAGCATTCAATACAAGTTCAATAAGAATCCAAAGAAACAATAAGCGATTCAATGATTATACTTCCTCCATCCTCGCGAGTTCCCAACCGACGAACTGCATCACGATTTTGTGCATCTGTGTGCCTTGGCGCAGGGCTTCCACTCTTGGAGCCACGGCATAGCCGTTTATCTGCTCCACGGCCTCCTGCCACTGCTTTTCGGCTGCCTCCTCGGTATAGTCCTTCTTCGACATGTATTTCAGTTCGAGGATATGTATCAACCTCATAGCCATCTGGAATACACCCGCCCTCATATCTAAAGCCAGTAGATTTCACTTTAATAAGAGGTGGGAAAGTTGAATTATTTAACTTATTTTCATGTTTGATGTAACTATTCAGTTTTCCATTTGGCCTTGCCAAGAGCGAAACGTGAAATAACTATTGTTATATAGGAGCTGGTATAATTTTAAACACAGAGACACAAAGAAATTTTCGCTGTTGGAAGATACAGAGAGCAGCTAAAGAAGCTTTTACAAAGTCCACAAAGATATCTTCAGAAACCAAAATAATAATAGTCATCAAAAAACAGCCAACAGCAACATACACAACGTTGACATGACTGCCATCTGCTCACTTTACTTTCCGGCTGTTGAATAGTATGCCTTCAGCTCGTCTGCAAGCTGGCAGAGCTGTTCGGTCTTGATGTTGCCGTAGGTGTTCCACACTTCCTGGCAGTGGGGGAGCAACGGGTCGTCGGCGGAGACTGACTGGCGCGAGATGAACGGGTCGAGCTGGAGAAAAATGGTGAGCACATGAACCACGGTGGAGGCGGGCTGGTCGATGAGGCGGGCGAGCTGTACAACCTCGGGAGTCTCTGCCACCATCGTAAGCGGGGTGAGGCGGAAGTAGAGGTCGAGGATGAGCACAAGGGCTATGGGCTGGAGGCCACTGGAATTGACAGGACGGAAGTCGCGCTCGAAACTCTCCACCGTCTCCACTCCTTCGTAAAACTCGTCGGCACTGCCAAACCCCTTCATCGAACGCAGCAGCCTGACGGCACGGGAGAGCTTGCGCGGATTGTCGCCATACACGTCCCAGATGCGCTCTATGCGAGGTGTGCTCAGGGTCTCAATATCCATTTGGCGCGCCAATATTTCCTTCGGGTGAATGTGTAGCTCAAGGCTCAGGTCTATGGCCGCCTTGGCATAAAGCGGTTTCACGCCGGTGGGGCGCCGCATGTAAAGCTGCATGACATAAAGCCAATAGTCGTCGTTCCAATTTGATTTTCTCGCCATATCCAAATATTGTTTGAGGTTGCAATTCTGTTGCAAATATACTACTTTTTTCGATTCATTACGCAAAAAAAGGGGTTAATTTGCAAAAAAACAGTAAAAAAGCTTTCACAAATGCGATATTTATTTTGTTTTTTCAACCATTTGTTGTAATTTTGCACCCGGTAACAAATCTTAGTAGTGGGTCCTGATAGTTCAATGGATAGAACAACTCTCTCCTAAAGAGTAGATCCGGGTTCGATTCCCGGTCGGGATACTACACACACCTATTCCATTTTTTTATTAACCACCTCCCAATGCCATACGGACAATGAGATATGCCGATGTCGTCCTTCCACTACCTTTAGAGGGTTTTTTCACTTATTCCATACCAGAGTCTATCCAGCAGGAAGGGCTCGTGGGATGCAGGGTGCTCGTGCCTTTCGGAAAGACAAAGACATACGTGGCCCTTGTGGCACGACTGCACGACTCCACACCACAAGGCTACAAGGTGAAGCCGCTGAAGCAGAGAATAGACCAAAGTCCCATTGTCAACACACTGCAGCTGAAACTTTGGAGCTGGATTTCCAGCTATTATCTCTCTGCCATGGGCGACATCTACAAGGCGGCACTGCCTTCAGGACTAAAGGCGGAAGACGGCTACAGGCCTTCTACCGAGATGTATGTGGCGCTGGCTCCCGCCTTTCAGAGCGAAGCCTCGCTCCACATTGCGCTCAACATGCTGAAAAGGGCTGCAAAACAACTCGAAGCCTTCACTTGCTTCCTACATATCTCTCATTGGGACGAGATTGGGGCGGACACACAGCCGGGAAAGATTGTGGAAATAACAAGAGACGAGCTGGTGAACGCCTCGGCACAGACACTGAACGTGATAAACGAGCTCGTGAAACGCGGACTGCTCGTGACATACGAGAAGGAGGTGGGACGACTTAACGACGGAGGAGAACCGCACCCCGAACGAGTGAACAGGCTTAACCCCGCACAGCAGAAGGCCATGGACGAGATAAGGCTGCAGATGGAGTCGAAAAACTGTGTGCTGCTACACGGAGTGACGTCGAGCGGAAAGACCGAAATATACATCAATCTCATACAACAGGAAATAGACCGTGGCCGACAGGTGCTCTACCTGCTGCCTGAAATAGCCCTTACCGTACAGATAATGAGCCGCCTGAAAAAGGTGTTTGGAAGAAGGCTCGGCATCTACCACTCGAAATATTCCGACGCCGAACGTGTGGAGATATGGCAAAAACAACTCTCCGACGAGCCTTACGAGGTGATACTCGGCGCAAGGTCGGCGGTGATGCTGCCATTCCAAAGGTTGGGGCTGGTGATTGTGGACGAGGAACACGAGACAAGCTACAAGCAGCAAGACCCCGCCCCGCGCTACCATGCCCGAAGCGTGGCTCTCGTGCTGGCGCAGATGACAGGAGCGAAAACACTCCTCGGCACTGCCACGCCAAGCATCGAGACTTACCGTAACGCCACCACAGGAAAGTACGGCCTCGTAAACCTTACCACAAGATACAGCGGCGTGGAACTGCCTGAGACTGAGATAGTGGACATTGGCGACCTGCGGCGCAGGAAGATGATGGTGGGGATGTTCTCGCCTCTGTTGTTGGGGAAGATAAGGGAGGCTCTCGAACGTGGCGAACAGGCCATAGTGTTCCAAAACCGCCGCGGATATGCCCCGCTGATAGAGTGCAAGCAATGCGGATGGGTGCCACACTGCAACCACTGCGACGTGAGCCTCACACTCCACAGGACCACAAACCAGCTCGTGTGCCACTACTGCGGATTCACCTATCAGGTGCCCGATGTATGTCCGGCTTGCGGCTGCAAGGAGCTTCGACCGAAAGGCAGCGGGACCGAACGCATAGAAGACGCCCTCAGAGAGGCTTTCCCCGAGGCAAGCATTGCCCGAATGGACCTCGACACCACCCGCACGCGCAACGCCTACGAGAGAATCATCCGCGACTTCTCGGCCGGCAGGACAAACATCCTCATCGGTACTCAGATGGTGACAAAGGGACTTGACTTCGACAAGGTGAGCGTGGTGGGAATACTTAACGCCGACAACATGCTCAACTATCCCGACTTCAGGGCTTACGAGCACGCCTACATGATGATGGCTCAAGTGGGAGGACGAGCAGGAAGAAGGGGCAAGAGGGGGCTCGTGGTGATACAGACTTACTCGCCAAACCTGCCCGTAATCAGCCAAGTGACCAGGGGAGACTATCTCGGCATGTACAACGACCAGCTCTCCGAGCGCCTCCAGTTTCACTATCCGCCCTTCTATCATCTCGTATACCTCTATATGAAGCACAGCAACGACAAGACCGTGGACACGGCCGCAATAGAGGTGTCGTCGTGGCTGCGGCAGTGGTTTGGCGACAGGGTGAAAGGTCCGGTGAAGCCTGAAGTGGGGAAAGTCAAGACACTCAACATACGCATGGTGGTGCTGAAACTGGAAAACGGCATCGACATGGCAAAGGTGAGGCTGTATCTGAAGAGAGCACGCGAGGCCATACTTGCCGACAAGCGCTACTCCACGCTCACCGTATATTACGATGTAGACCCGGTATAGGAAATTTATGAAAAGGAGATAGAAGGAGTTAAGGAGTTAAAGGAGTTAAGGAGTTAAAGGAGTTAAGGAGTTAAGGAGTTAAGCCAAATGTTATTGCGCTGATATCCAATGCTCAAAACTATTGGCCCATTATAACTCCCCATTATAACTTCCCATTATAACTCCCCAAAAGTTAACTCCCCATTATAACTTCAAAAATTTAATAAATAATTTAATTATAACCGCTTATGGATATTACAGTATTGTTCAAACTGACCTACGGACTTTATGTCGTAGGAGCATTCGACGGCGAACGCCCCGTCGGCTGCATCATCAACACATGTTTCCAGGTGACGAGCCAGAACCCGATTCTCGCCGTCTCGCTTAACAAAAACAACTACACGCTCGAAGCTATCCAGAAGTCGAAGCGTTTCTCGCTCTCCATCATTGCCGAGGACTCCGACCCCGCAGTGATTGGAGGTTTCGGCTATCGTTCAAGCCGCGACTGCGACAAGTATGAGGATTTTGGCTACACCACGGTGGAGGGTGCTCCGATAGTGAACGGAAAGTTTGCCGGCCGACTGATTCTCGACGCGATAAACTTTGTGGACAATGAGACTCATTACGTGGTGTTTGCCCGCCTTGTGGAAACCGTTCAGGGTGAAGGCACTCCCATGACCTACGACTATTTCCACCGTGTGATAAAAGGCAAGGCGCCCAAAAACGCGCCCACCTATGTGGCTGAAGACGCCAAGCCCGCAGAGGAGACCCCGTCGGCTGAAGACGTGAAGAAGCACCGCTACCAGTGCATCGTGTGCGGCCACATCGTAGAGGCCGAAGGCAATCTCCCCGACGACTATACCTGCCCACTCTGCAAGGCTCCGAAAGACAGGTTTGAGAGGGTGATGGAGTAGTTTTTTAAAGAGGAGTGAGGAGATTTTTTGAGGGTAGAGGGTAGAGAATAGTGCACTGCCCGGATAACGTGGGAAAAATCCAGGCTCGAGCATTTCTCTACCCTCTACCCTCTACCCTCTACCTTCTACCCTCTCTCTTCTTCCCTCCTTAAAACTGGAAATAGATAAACGGCTGAATCTCACTGCTCTTTACTTGAACAATGATATACGCCACGACTACAAGCAGCAATACCTGAAGCAACAGGCCGCCACTCTTCAATGTCAATATACAACGGGCGAGAAAACGGTCGCTGATATAGTGTGAGGCGTAGCCAAAAGCCATCAGAGCCATCACGATCCAATAACTCTTCATCACTTCCGACGCCATCTCTATGTGAAAACTTCCCACTACCTGAGTGAGCATCGTCACACAACCTCCAAGGTCGGGCATGCGGAACACCATAAACAACAACGCTACGGCATGGAACGTGAACACCACTCCCGCCACACGCCTTATGCCACGAGACCTGTAATGGCGACTGCGACCCAACACCGTCTGGCTGAAGAACTTATGACATGCCAACAACACTCCATGCACACCGCCCCATACCACGAAATTCCAGCTCGCACCATGCCACAAGCCACATAGAAGCATCGACGACAACAGGTTCACGTATGTGCGCACACTGCCATGGCGATTGCCGCCAAAGGCAATATACACGTAGTCGCGAATCCACGACGACAACGAGATGTGCCACCTGCGCCAAAACTCAGTCACGCTCGCACTCTTGAACGGAGCGTTGAAGTTGTCGGGGAAGTGGAAGCCCAACAGCAGGGCTATGCCAATGGCCATGTCGCTGTAACCGCTGAAGTCGCAGTAGATCTGCAAGGTATAGCCATAGATGCCAAGAAGGTTTTCGAAACCGGTATACAGCTGAGGGTTCTCAAACACACGGTCCACGAAGTTCAGGCTGATATAGTCGCTTATTATCGCCTTCTTTGCCAGTCCCATGGCTATCATCATCACACCACGCGCCATCATCGTCTCGCTCACTCCGCCACGGCGGCGAATCTGCGGTATGAAGTCGCGAGCCCTGACTATCGGTCCTGCCACAAGCTGCGGAAAAAACGACACGTAGAAGGCGTAGTCGAGCCATGAGTCTACTGGCTTCAGCCGGCGGCGGTAAACGTCTATCGTGTAGCTCATGCTCTGGAAAGTGAAGAAGCTGATGCCTACGGGAAGCACTATGTCGAGTGGCGTGAACTGACAGCCGCCAAGCCCTGCGACTATAGACCCGAAGAAGTTGGTGTATTTGAAATAAAACAGCAGGCCGAGGTCAGTGAGTATGCTAAGCGAAAGCAACGCGCCCCTTCCCCTGCTTGCCCGAGCCATCCATCGCGCTAAGAGAAAGTCGGTGGTGGTGACAGTGGCGAGCAGCACGAAATGCATGCCGCTGCTCTTGTAGTAGAAGTAATAGGAGAAAAGCGTCACAAACATCAGCTTTGCCGTGGTCTTTCCCGACAGTATGTAGTAGAAGAGCGTGAACACCACAAACATGGCGAGAAACAGTCCGCTGCTGAATATCAGCGGCGAAGCCTTGTCGTAAGTAAGCTGCTTTGTTATCCTCTGCCATACGTCGCCGTCGTTGGCGTCAGTCTCCTCCGCGTCAGGCGTAGAGTCGGCGGCGAGCAATGAGTTGGCGGCTTGTCTCTCTTCCTCGGCAGTGGCTACGCTGTCATCCGTCTCTTCGGCGGCAACTGCCTGTGTGTCAACAGTCTTCACTCCCAACAGTTCCTTGCATACTATCTCCGCAATGTGCTTTCCCCCTTCGAAGTTGATGTGGACATAGTCCTTGTTCGCCCATCCCTTTTCCACATACTTGGCCATAGACTCGTCGCCTCCCATGGCATTGAAGAGGTCGAAAAAGGCCACTCCGCTCTCAGAGGCAATCTGCCGCTGGTATCGCGCCAGCTTCTTCACCGCGTTCATGGTGCGTATTCCGTCGGCCGAGCGTTGGTCGCGGTCGCTCACGTTACACACCATTATCGAAGCATCCGGACACGCCCTCTTAATCTTCTCCACTATCTCCGTCATCTTCTTCACATAAGCCTTGTAAAACGATTCCGGATTTCCGTCCACGGCGCAGTTTATCCCGTAGTGAATGATTATCAGGTCGTAAGGTCTCATGCGGTAGAACTGTCTCAGCGTGGCGTCTGGTATCTGTGCCAACGAGAATCCGGGCAGTCCGCGCAGTCCGAGGTTGTCCACCACAATGCCCTTCACGGGTTCGAGCGACGCGCCGAACACGGTAGTTCCCTCGCCCGCCTCTATATTATAGGTTATGGCATCCGCCCTTCCGTTGGTCTCCAAGTATTGTATGTTTGGCGACGGCTGGAATTCATGTCTCACTGCGTTGGAGTCGTTGCCAATGGTCACTGCCATGGGCTCTTGTGTTGTAAACCATAGCCTTGCCTTCTGCCACGTAGACCGCCTTTCGCGGAAGGTCAACGACTTGTAGGTCAGCCTTGCGTGTCCGTTCAGCGTATAGTATTTCTGGTTGATGCCCTGTCTGCCGCTGTCGAAGGGCTTTTCGTTTGTGAGATGAGGCGTAAATCCCTCAGACACAATTTTCACCGTGGGTCTGAATCCGTTAGTTCCCTTAGCGCAGTCCACCCATCCCACACCGCATCCCCCATATCGCTTTTGGAGTATGTCGCGAATGTCGGCAGTAAGTATGTCTCCCTCAATAAACGAGTCGCCGTAGTAAGCAATTCTCACCGGTCGCCCCATTGTCTCCACGCTGTCGAGACATTGGTAAAAGTGTCCCATACCGCCGCTGTTTCCTCCGGAGTAGTCGGTGATAATGTCATTAGGAGCCGTCACCACCTTCTTTGCATAATGCTGTTTCACCTTCGAAGAGTCGTCGGTGGCAGCCACCGGCACCTCAGGCAGTGGTGGCAGTTCGTCGTTGATCTGTCTAAGGTCGTCTATGTCAGAAAGTATCTTCACCTCCCTGAGAGTATAGTCGCCAATGGTAATGGCCGGCATCTGATACATGGCGAGCAGTGCCACAAATACCAAAGCCACGGTGATGAACACCATGGCGTGCGACTTTGATGTATTATTATTGTTGTTCTCCACTGTTATTTCCTATTATCCTTTTATTAAAGAGGCGCAAAGTTACACAATATTTATCACATCCGCAAATCAAAATTCTGTTTTATTTGAATAGCCCTCTTTTTTTTATCTACGGACAAGCGAGATAATGAAGTCGGCAATAGTTTTCATAGCTTCTGCCGATACAGGAGCCTTGATTGAGGAGTATTCGTCGGTGGTGCCTTTTTCGCATGGCAGCATCAGATGGTTCATCCCTTTTATTTCCTTTGTTACCACATTTGATCTGTTTCGAGTGATGCGCAGCAAGTTGTCGCGGTTCATGTTCCAGTTTGCCATAACGTCCTTGTCGCCGCCAATGGCAAGAATGGGAATGCTCACCTTGTTGATATAGTTTTCAGGGTTGTAGCGTATGAAAAACCTGTACCATGCAGATGTGGCGTTGATAGCATAAGAGTAGATAGGAAAACGGAAATGGTCAAACTCGCCTACATTAAGGCTCTTGAAGTATACGTCGTCTTTCGGTTTCCATTCGTTGTAAGTGTCCCACAAGGCCTTGGACAAGGTGGCACTGTCGGCTTCTGCATATTTGTATGCCACATGAAACATAAGGTCGTTTATCTCGTCATAACGGTGCTTGTCGTAATCTGGTATTGGAGATGTAGCCACGATATCCTTGTTTTGTTTAAGCAGTGCGGAGAGCCCGTCGGTGAGCAGCCCGCAGGCAGAGACAATGAAGGCCACGTTGGCAGACTTTGATGCGGCAATGGTGGCGGCGGCAGCTCCCTCGCTGTGTCCGAGCAGTCCTATTTGGGCTTTGTTTATCTCCGGGCGGGTTTTCAGGTATTCAACTGCTGCCAGGGCATCGTCGGCAAAATCGGCGGTAGTGGAAGTAGCGTAGTTGCCGGTTGTCTCTCCCACGCCTCTGTCGTCTACCCTAAGCACAGCGATTCCCCTTTGTGACAGGTATTCTGCAATTTCCTTGAACACCTTGTGTCCTGCCATCGTCCCGTCGCGGTCTTGCGGGTTGGTGCCAGACACTATCACGACAGCAGGAACGCCTTCCTCCCATTCGGGAAAGAAGGCGTTTGTAGGAGTGGAAAGTGTTGCTCCGTAAGTGATGTTGTCTTTTTTAAAGCAGACATTTTCTGACGTTACAGCATTTTCCTGTTTTATGGCATTGATTATAAAACTAAGTTCATCGACCAATGCTGAAGGGCTACCAAAATATCCGTTGCTTACCCATCGTGCGTTTCCGTTGCCGTCGATAATCATCTTCATTGGTATTCCGCTTGAGGTGAACTGCTTTGCGTATGTGGAATAAACCTTTTCGTTCTTCCCCTTGTCGGTAGGACTGTCGATGCACACCTGGAAGTTGTAACCTTTCTCCTTTATGAAGTCGGCTATTTTTTTCCTGAAGTTCTTTCCGGTCTCCATGGTGGCCACGAACAGGAACACCACATCCTTGTCGTCCTTGTATTTCTCTACAGCCATCTGCATTCCCGGCATGGCAGCCTTGCACGGTCCGCACCATGTAGCCCAGAAGTCGATGACCACGGTCTTGCCCTTTAACGTTTTCATGTCTATGGTCTTTCCTTCGAGAGTCTCCAATGCGAACAGTTCTACAGGCTGGCAAATCATGCTTTTCAAAGCCTTATCCCTTGCAGCGGCAAGCTGAGCGGCCGATTTCAGGCTTTCGAGATATGCGTCGAAACCATTTTCCGAGCCGTTAGTCTTGACATAATCCTTTTTTAGGATGTCTATCATTTCCGGACTTGCGGCATTGTAGTTGACGGCGGCTTTTATGAGAGGCATGATTTCAGCGTCGCGTCCGCATTTACCCAGCAACTCCACCCTGAAGGCATTGAAGTCTGCCGTCTTTGTTGTAAAGTATGTGGCAAGAGTGTCGGTCAGTGCCATAGCCTCGTCTTTCTTGCCTACTTCGTCGAGAATCTTGGCATAGTCAAACCATGCGTTGCGATAGTCGCAGTAGAGCTTTTCTCTCCATTCCGCTGGTGAATAGAGAAGTTCGTCGGTGGTGCGCTCGCGATTGAATATGGCATCGCGAATCATCTTCGCCATAGGATAAATTTTTTCGGCAGTGACGTCTCCACGTCCGAACGGAATCTGCACGATGTGCCAGAAGTATGTCGCAAGCGATGTGAGCGGCGAAACAGGAATTGCTTTTTCCAGGTTGGCATAGCTGTCTTTCTTCATTATGGGAGTATAGACATACGCCCTGAGCATGTTACCATACCAGTGGTTGAACATATCGTCTACCTGGAATCTGTTCTTATAATCGTCGTAAGGATACTTTTCCAAGAACTTCTCGAAAGCCTTTGTCTTGTCCTCCGCCTTGTCCATAAAGAGAGCCTTTATGTCGAGTTCGCGCTGGTATTCGCCACCGGCATAACGTGAGTTGAGCTCACCTATGCAGTACTGTGAAAGCGAGTCGTTGTGGAGCATGTTCTGACAGATGTCGAGAGCCTGAAGCATAAACCTTTCGTCCACATGTGCCGTTTTTTCTATGTCGAGCACGAGTTTCATGTTCTTTGTCAGGTTCTCCTTTGCCTTATATGCAGTGTCGTTGCCGAATATCTGCGATGCAAACCAGAATACGCGTGGCAGTTCGCCGGGATTGGAGCGCAGCTCGTTGTTTATCCACATCGACACCACTTCGGGTTCTATTCTGCGGTATGGCAGGTGCTGAACGTTGGGTATAGACCATCTTGCGGTGTTCTTTCCCCGGAGCAAGGCCCATCCGATATTGGCCGAAGGCATGTTTTGTCCGTTGCTGTTTCTGCAGAACCATGCATATTGCCATTCCTCGCCGCCTACATCCACGGTGTCGCGGTCGTAGTATTTCCATGCCAACAGAGCCGTTTTGTCAGGCACGCTGACTACTGACTTTATTTTCCCGTCACCGGTTTTCTCAAGTTTCATGTCTTGTGCTTCCCAGTGGTAGTCACGCCAGAAATACACCACGCCCTTTATGTCGTTGCTTTTGTTGAGGAGCGACAATTTCGGGTTTAACGTAATTGTAATGTTATCACCTGGATGAACTGTCTCTGGTGATACACTGAATGTCTTCTCCTGTTCCGCACTTTCCTGTTGGGCATAGAGAGAGGTTGCGAATACGGCAATGACTGCCGCAAGAATAATCTTTTTCACGTTGTTGTTATTAAAATATTTAAATATAAGAAGTCAAGGAAGTTAAGGAAGAAGTTCCCTTTTAAAACTCTTTCTCTTCCTTCAGCAGTTCCACAACGGCAGAGATTTCGTCCATCAGTCCACTTGGACTACCACCATATCCTTCAGCACGGTATCTTATCTTGCCGCCTTTGAGCACTATTTTCTTTGGTATGCCGCTTGTTCCGGGGAACAGTGAACGGTAAACCACCGACATGTCCTCTTTTCCTTCCTCAGAGTTGTCGAAGAGTACGAGCATGTCGTCGGGACTTAGATTCTTCCGTTTCCACACTCTCTCCGGACCCGTCTTGTCGCCAGCCTTGTCCTGTGTATCTACGAAATAGAATTTCACCTTCGGGTCGTCTTTGTATTTGTTTACCGCCATTTGCATGCCTTCGAGTGCAGCAACACACGGAGCGCACCAAGTAGCCCAGAAGTCCATCACAACAATATCGTCGTCTGCCCAGTCCGCAGAGCTTACCTTAGTGTCCTTTATCGACATCATCTCGAAAGGTTTGAATGGTTCGTTCTCAAGACCGGCAGCCACGTGAGCTTTCAC
>CALZAP010000013.1 GCA_945614335.1 uncultured Prevotella sp. | reverse complement strand
GCCAACTGCTAAACTTCCCCAATCCCTCCTTCTTCAGCAAGTATTTCCGCGAGGCGGTGGGCTATTCGCCCAGCAAGTATCTCAACAAGGAAGGCGAGTGAATAATCAAGCCTCAGTCTTGGCTTTTGCGAAATTTGTTTACTTGTATGATAGTCCACATCCAATTGTCCCATATTATTTACGGGAAAACAGGATGTTGTCCTCCGCCAAACCGTCATAATTTCAGGTCAAGATGCTTTCTATATTAAATTCATTAAGATTTGTCTTATAGTTGCCTTGTGTGTTTACAAATCCAAACGAATAATTAATTTTTGACGAAAAAATTTCTTTATTGACCAAACATTTTCTTTATTGACCTACGACTTTCAGGAATTATAACTATCTTTGCATTGGTTATTTAATATATTTTCGGATGTCATTCCAAACTGTCAAATTGATTATATAATAGTCAAAAACGCATGGAATGGTTATCTTGAGAATAAATTTTAAATTACAAAATAATAGACAAATTTAGTTATGACATACGAAATATACACACTTGAGGCTTTGGCTCATTTTATGCGTGGTGCTACCACTATGTTCTTCTTATTCTGGAGTGTTATTCTCTGGAAATACCGAAGACGCAACCGTATGATGCGCCTGCTGAATCTTTCATCTGTATTGTTGGCGATATGCTATCTGAAGGATACGGTCTTCCTGCTTTATGACTGGAAATACTCAGAGTATCTCAACGATTTGGCAGGCATCATCGACATGATTTACATTCCCGTGATAGCCAGGTTCTTCCTTGAAGTGGCTAATCCAGGCATAGTGACCAATAAACAGATGTTCAGTTCAATGGCATGCCAGGCAGCGTTTATTCCCATATATATGGTTTTTCCGTATGAGGCAGTCTGTATAGCCGCATCCATACTGGCATACTCCATATCAGTCACTACCGTTGTCTATATGCATATTTTTGTTATAAGGTATAGGAAGAGGATGTTCAACACCTATTCATATACAGAAAACATAGATGTCCTGTGGGTGCTTTTCGCCTGTTATGCCTATTTCGCCACTCACATTCTTTATACAACACTCTCAAAGTCACCTTCAATGACTTTGTCAACCAATTCCGCGTAAAAGAGGCATGTAGGATTATCGATAATATGTCAGTCGATGACAAGCGGACTATGGTTGATGTTGCAACTATGAGCGGTTTCAACTCCATTTCGTCGTTCAACCGCTATTTCATAAAGCTCCAGGGTACCAGCCCAAGGCAATATTTCATAGACAACTCGAAATAATAACAAGTTATTTAATCACATATGAATGGTATCATAACAAGGAATGTTATCCGTATCGTTTTTATGACAGCCATCCTTTTTTCTATAATGGGATGCATTAAATTAATATCTCGAAGTGCGGATGGTGAATTCCTTTATCTGCGACGTGATATCATTCTGACCCTGACGGACGGCGATTCTTATTATTGCCGTTCCGTCTTTTAGTTTCTTGTCGCCACGCACCGTGGCCGTATATCTCACACCCTTTCCCGGCATGATGCTTTCCACGAGAATGCTTGGAGAGATGTGGATATGCTTGTTTCCCGATGTTTCCACCACAGTGGGCAGCACGCCGTAAATCACTGCCGAGGAGTTGTTCATAATCTCAAACGTCACCTTCGCCTCCTCGTTGGCACGTAGCACTCCGTCGCCATTGTAGTCTACGAAACTCGCCTTTCTTATCTCCACATCCTCATTATAGTTCAACTTGTATCCAGGCATGAGCTTCGACAGCTGTCCTACCGACACCGACTGCGGCGTGTATGTCTTCGGCTCAATGGTGGAGTAAGACTTCTGCCTTGCGTCGTCTTGCTCAAACACTATGCGGTCGTCGCCGCTGTTTGTCGGGTCAAAGCCGCTGTCGTCGTTTTGTTCGTAGCGGCGTAGCGCCTCGTTGTCGTTTCTGCGGTTACGCTCGTACTGCCACTGCTGGCGCTCCTGATATTCGCGGTATTTCTCTTGCTCCGCCCTGTCGGAAGCCGACCCGATGGCCGCACCTACCACCGCACCGGTGGCCATGCCCACGATGGTTCCCACGTCGCTGCCCCGCGGTCCGTTGGAAATGCCGCCGATGGCAGACCCAAGTATTGCGCCAAGATAAGCGCCCGTGCCGGCTCCCTGAGAAGCCATGGTGTTGTTGCAACTCGCCAATACGAGAGACGAAGACAACAGGATTGCAAAAAACTTTTTCATATCTACTGGTTTTGAATTACACGGCAAAATTACAATAAGTTTTTTATTTCACAAAACAAAATCGACTTTTTCCTTCAAAAACTATTATTTTATTATAGTATTTTATTCCTATTTATTACTTATTTATGGTTTATGAAACATTTTCTTCTGTTTATGATACAAAATCATATAAGAATGTGTAGCTTTTGATGTACCTTTGCAAAAGAAATAATCAATAACAAAAAACTCAATCAAAAAAGAATGAGAAAAACAATAATTTCGGTGATGGCTCTTGTCGCGGCAATGACCGCCGGAGCCGAGGAAAGACGTGTCGTGAGTCCCGACGGCGGACTTGTGGTGACTGTGAGCGACGAAGGCGGAAAGCCTGCCTACAGCGTTGCGCTAAACGGAAAAGAGTGCATAGCGAAATCGCCGCTGGGCGTGGTGTTGAACTTTGCCGACTACTCCAACGGCATGAAGATGGCAGGAGAGGGCGAGACGAAAACAGTGGACGTGGACTACAGGCTGCGCAACATAAAGCGTTCACACGTCAACCACAAGGCAACGGAAACGACCCTTCCGTTTGAGAAAGACGGAAAGAAGGCCTTCGACCTCGTGATGCACGTTTCCGACAACGACGTGGCGTTCCGCTATATGCTTCATCCTGCCGGAGAGACACAAGTGGCCGTGGTGAACGAGGAGAAGACCGGCTTCACACTTCCCGAAGGCACCACCACCTTCCTCTGCCCGCAAAGCGCGCCGATGAACGGCTTCGCACGCACGTCGCCGAGCTACGAGACCAACTACACCCTCGACGACACCATGGGCAAAAACGGCTGGGGCAACGGATATACCTTCCCCTGCCTGTTTAGAATTAAAAATGAAGAATTAAAAATTAAAAATTGGGTACTCATTTCCGAGACTGGCGTTGACGGCAGCTATTGCGCCGGACGACTGCTTAACAATGGCGGCTCCGCCTATGCCATCGGCCAGCCTCAGCCGGGCGAGATGAACGGTGCCGGCGGCACATCGCCTGCCGTTTCCCTTCCTGGCTACACACCTTGGCGCACCATCACAGTGGGCGAGACCCTTGCCCCCATCGTAGAGACCACCATTCCTTTCGACGTGGTGAAACCAAAATACGAGGCTAAGCAGGAGGCTAAGTACGGACGTGGCTCGTGGAGCTGGATTATCGGCATGGACCCGTCGTGCAACTTCGACGAGCAGAAGCGCTACATCGACTTCTCTGCCGCCATGGGTTATGAGTCGGTGCTCGTCGATGCCCTTTGGGACACACAGATAGGACGCGAAAAAATAGCCGAACTGGCACGCTACGGAAAGGCGAAGGGAGTGGCCCTGTATCTGTGGTACAACAGTAACGGCGCATGGAACGACGCGCCACAAGGCCCGCGCCACCTGATGGACAAGTCACACGCCCGCCGTCAGGAGATGGCATGGATGAAGAGTATCGGAATCCGCGGCATAAAGGTAGACTTCTTCGGTGGCGACAAGCAGCCGATGATGCAGCTCTACGAGGACATCCTCTCCGACGCCAATGACTACGGACTTCTGGTCATCTTCCATGGCTGCACCCTGCCTCGCGGCTGGGAGCGCATGTATCCCGCCTATGCCGCTTCGGAGGCCGTACTTGCCAGCGAGAACCTGCATTTCTCACAGGGCATGTGTGACGCCGAGGCCACAAATGCCAGCATCCATCCTTTCATCCGTAACACAGTAGGTTCCATGGACTTCGGCGGCTCCACCCTCAACAAGTTCTACAACGCCGACAACCAGCATGGTTCGCGCCGCAAGACATCCGACGTGTTCGCCCTTGCCACGGCCATCATGTTCCAGAGTCCAGTCCAGCATTTCGCCCTTGCGCCCAACAACCTCGACGACGCCCCTTCATGGGCCATCGACTTCATGAAGAACGTGCCTACAACATGGGACGACGTGAAATTCATCGACGGCTATCCAGGCAAGTATTGCATCATGGCGCGCCGCACAGGCGACAAGTGGTATGTAGTAGGCATCAACGCCCAGGAGACTCCCGTTAAGGCCAAGCTCTCCCTGCCGATGTTTGCGGCAGGCAGCCAGCTCAACATCTACAGCGACACTCCTGCCCTTGAAGGCTCGCTAAAGACGGCGAAGCTCCCCAAGAAACAGCAGATGGAAATTTCCATCCCATGTAACGGAGGCTTGGTGATAACACAATAACAGGCATTGACAGCCATCATACACCGGTGTACATTCCCATAAAGAGAATGGCACCGGTGTAGTTGTCTTGTATGGTATACACGAAAGGACGATTGCAGTGGAAGTCAACGCGGCGCGGTTCGTCCGGACGGATGGAAGTAAGCTTCACCATCCCCATGGTAACAGCCGCCGCCTTCGTGCCTTCCTCGCTTACCTCTATCTTTGCCTTCTGCAGCATTTCCGACACATACACATTGCCGTGGGCAAGTGAGGAGAAGTCTGAACGGGAGGCGTCAAACATCGACGGAGAGCCCAACTTCGCTATGATGTCCTTCAGCGAGAGCTTCATCTCGGTGGTGAAACGCGGTAGCTTCAGGTCCACCATACATTCCTCCATGTCGCGCCCAAGCGAGCCGATGACGTCGGCGTCGAGACTCTTCGTCACGTCCGACACGTGCTTGCCCTCGTTGGGCAGGAACACTGTCATTGAATACGCTCCGGAGCCGTATGGCAACGACACCGCCGAGTAAACCCCGTTCGACATGTAGTAGTACTTGTCGTTGCGGTGCATCATGTCCACATACTTTATGTCGCGTGTGAACCCGAAGAACTGTTCCTTCTTCGTGTCGTTCTTGTCAAACTTCCCTGCCCATGTCCCGTTGAAGTAGATGGCGTTCATGATGTAAGCCACCGCCGAAGGCTCCACGCGGTCAATGATGGAAGGAATCATGTTGTCAGTATGTTCGCTGCACCAGCCGTTGATGCGCAGCGTGCTGTTCGGGTCGTTGAAGTCGAGAGCTTCCACTGCGCCCTGATAACTGTCGGCGATGGTGGCGGCATAATTCTTCTTCAGCTTAAACTCCTTGTTGAGGGCTATGTAGTTTGCGATGTTGAGAGTGGTATGCTTGTCGGCAGTCTTCGCCCTTTTCATGAGATAGGCGTAGAAGGCGTTCATCTCGTCGATATTGAAGTCTTTTGCGCCGATAGTAGCCATTATCTCCTCGCGTGTAGTGGCTTCCGCTCCGTTGGCGAGCATAGCCATAAGATAGGTCACGCTCATTGGCGAAACCACACTTGAGCCCAGTCCCTTCACTTCGGAGAAGAGGTTGAGGGCAAACTTGTTGTTACGCTTCACGAGGTCGTATTGTGCGTCGGAGAGCACCATGAACTCCGGGTCGAGGTCATCATCGGCAGTCATGCTTGTCATATCATTACTTTTGTTATCACTTATTTTCTTTGTTGAGCTGCAAGCCGACATGGCGAGCGCTACAGTAGCCATCATGGCGATGTTCAAAAATGTCTTCTTCATAATCCAATTCTTTATTTTCACATCATCTAAACTCCCGAGAAGCCATTTCCTTGCGTCACCACCCCGAAATATTTGGTTTTATTAACGAATAGGGAGAGTTAATGTGAAGAGAGGAGTGTGGAGAGAGATTTCACTTCCTCCCATCTGAAGACGGGACCATTCTTGCGGTCGGGGTCGGCACCACGGATGTCGGCTCCGTATGGAGCGCCCGTGCCGGGATAGAGACCTATCATGCGCTGGGTGTGGAGGGAGAGGAGCATGCACTCGGAGCGGAGCATGTCTTGCCAAAGTATAAGGCTGCCCTCGCTTTCCTTCTTCAGGAAACGCACGTCGGCAGAGAGACCCTCGCCAACAACAGTGAGGAAACCGGCACCGTTCATAGCCTCAAGCACTACCCTACCCTTTCCGCGGTCGTGAACACGGAACTGGCTTGCTCCACTCTTATACTCGTTTGAACCCTTGCCGCAATGATGGAGCACGCCCTGCTTATGGGCAAAGGCATACGAGCCGTCGTTGAGGTTGCAGAGGCGGATCACCTTGCCGATGGGCAGGTTGGCGCTGCGGTCGGCCATCGGCTCGTCCACCTGCCAGTCGTCGAACGAAGCCACTCCGCCTTGCTTGCCGAGAGTGTTGTAGGCAAAGAGGGAGAGGCGTGCGCCCTGGAAGGTCTTGAGCTGATAAGGCATAACAATCTCAGTGCCCATCTGCCTGAATCCCTTTCCGTCTATACTATATAATAATGTACCCGTAGAGTTGTCGAAGTCGCCCGTCATTCGGAGATATACCTTTGTGGCGGTGATGTCGGCTGTCTCGGTCTTGTTGCCATTCTGGTCATACCACTTGAGTCTCAACGCCTTTCCTGCTTTCTCCACCCCGATGAGTGCGTATGGCATGTTCAACACGCCGAGTCCGGCAATGTCGCCGTCCTTGAGTTTGGAGGCGTCGAGGGTGACGGTAGTGGTTGACACCGGTCCGATGGCACGCTGTGTGAGAGTGTTTCTTGCCCAGAGATAGTCCTTGGCTGGCATGGCGGTGATGTTAAGCCTTCCACCCTTTATCGACCATTTTCCAGCCACCGGCTCATGGTTCCACTGCCACACCGGCTTCAACGTCTTTCCGCTGAAATCATCGCATCTATCATAAGGAGCACATATCTCACTCTTCTCTCCACTCTCCTCACTCCTCTTTATGTTGGGCTTGAACCATGTTCGCGGTCCGCGCCCGAGGTTGCCAGGCTGTCCGAAATAAGGGAAGCCGTCTTTCCACGTCACGGGGACGAGACACACCGTGCGTCCCACGGCGTTGAAGTCCAGCATCGACACAGCCCACCATTCCCCGTCGGGAGTGTCCACAATGCCGCCCTGGTGAATCGTGGCGCAGCCCATATAGTTGCTGTCGCCCTTGGATATGTCGAACTTGAATCCCGGTTCTGGCACAGGCGAGCCAAGTCCGACGTTGCGCACCGACTTTGCCACCTTCGTCCCGAGAGTTTCCATCATGTTGATTGTGCGCGTCTCGTAAGGTCCCCAGATGTTGTCGGCCACGGCACACTGCTGGCGTCCCATCGGTGAGTAGTCGGTAGAGATGATATAATACTTTCCGTTTATCTTGTATGCATGGTGTCCCTCACCCATTGCCGACCCGTCGGGAATGATCTCACGGTCGCTTCCCTCCACAAATCCGCTGAAGTCGGGCTTTATCTCGGTGCAACGCACAGCACCGTATTTGTGAATGGCGTAAACTCTCCCGTCGTCGTCGAAGAGCACCGAGAGGTCGTAGATGTCACCCTTCATGTTTACATGCTTCCACGGTCCTTCCGCCTTGTCGGCAATAAAAACCTGCATTCCATGTCCGTTGATGTTGGAGAAAATATAGAACTTGCCGTTGTGATACCGTATGGAAGGAGCCCAGATACCCTGTCCGTAAGCCTCCTTCCCGTTTTCGAGGCGGAACTCGTCGCCCAGTCCGAAGAAGTCCTGCATCGTATAGCTGCAGAAGCGCCAGTTTACGAGGTCCTTTGAGTGAAGCACCACCACGCCGGGCAGACAGTGCATCGTGGTTCCCGCGAGATAATAGTCCTCTCCCACACGGATGACGTCGGGGTCGGAAAACTCATCATAAAACAGCGGATTGGTGTAGGTGCCGTTTCCGTTGTCGGCAGTCCACGACTGAGCCGTGGCCGTGCTTACGCTTGATGCCACGAGCACGGCAAGAATGAGAGATTTAAAGGTTTTATACATATACTTTTTTGATTTTGTTTATAGTTAACGTTGCAAAAGTACAACAAAAAACTTTATGCTCCAAACATATTTCTTTTTTTATTTCTCTTTTGCCCCAAAATAGCTGAATACATTAAATTATGTTTCAACTTTTGTCTCTCATTTCATTAATATATGGTTCATGGCATGGGCATATGACCAAAAAGATACGAAATACAAACTAATTGATACATTTACATGCATAGTACCTGATATTTATTTCGTAATTTTGCAAACAAAACAATACGAAGAAATGAGAAATATCCATTTATTAGCTTTATTACTGTGGCTGCCATTCACGGTTAAGGCAGCAGAACGCACAGCCGGCATCAATGTCGACAGCAGAGTGAAATACCAGCATGTGTCGGGATTCGGTGGCTTCTCACCGAGTCCGCAATGGGCTTATTGGCTCAACGACACACAGATGAACACCCTTTTCGGCAAGGCGGACTCTCAGTTGGGACTGAACATCGTAAGACTCTACATCGCCAACAACAAGAGCGGATGGAGCGCGAGCGTGGCCAACGCAAAGGCCGCAAAACGCAACGGTGCATTCATATTCGCATCGCCATGGTCTCCCCCGGCTGAATGGAAGTCTAACGGCAGCGACAGCAACGGCGGCGAACTGCTCGAGGAGCACTATGCCGACTGGGCAAACTTTCTCAACGACTACTACAAGTACATGAAAGGCCAGGGAGTGACCATCGACGCCGTGTCCATACAGAACGAGCCTGACTGGAACGCTTCTTACCAAAGCTGCATCTGGACAGGAGAGAAAATGGCGAAGTTCATCCGCGAGTACGGGCACCTTATCGAGTGTAAGATAATAGCCCCTGAAGCCATCCACTTCTCCAAAAACATTCACGAGCCCATTCTCAACGACCCCGAGGCATGCAACAGACTCGACATAGTGGGAGGACACTTCTATGGATGGGACGGCTCGTCATATCCACTTGCCGCCGAAAAGGGCAAGGAGGTGTGGATGACGGAGTATCTCATCAACGAACGCCAAGAACAGAACGGCATAAACATCAACTGGAAAGACGACGGTTTCCTGTTTGCACGCAGCGTGAACGATGCCATGCTCGCAAACATGAGCGCATGGGTACACTATTCTCTCAATCGCTACTACGGATGTCTCGGCGACGGCAAGTACGGGACAAAGGACAACGTGATAACCAAGCGCGGATACATTCTCTCGCAGTATGCAAAATATGTGTCGGGAAACACTCGTATCAAACACTCCGTAACCGACGATACCGGCAAACTGACAGCCTCGGCATACATCTCAGACAACGGGGAGACGGTAACGGTGATGATTATCAACCCCTCTGCCGACAATTACACCACCACTCTCACCCTGCCATTCTACACCTTGCAAGGAAAAAAGATTGTGACCACGGAAAACAAGAACGCGCAAAAGTCGGACATCAGCACCGACGGGGAGACCTACAATCCGCAGGTGGACATCGAGGCATATAGCGTCAACACCTTCGTGTTCACAAAAAGCGGCGACCGCACCGACCTGCCCGAAACCGGCGAAGACAGCGGCACACTGATATTCTCCGACCGATTCGCAAGCTACGGGGCTTCCTGCATACCGGAAGGCTGGAGGTCGAAATCGGAAGAGGGCTATCGTGAAGCCGGCAACTACAGTCTCGGTCCGAGAATCATGGGCTTCTCGGCAGAGGGTGACATGCAGTATGCCTTCTACTTCCGAACGGGAAGCAGTGCATTCGGATACGTGAGCTATGGCGAGAAGACAGGACACCGACTGACTCTTAAGCCCGGAAAGTACACGCTGGCTTATTCTGTCGTCGGATGGAAAACAACTCCTGCCGTGAAGGCCGCCATTCAGACTGCGTCGGCAAAGAGCATCAAGACTCTCGACTCAAAGCCGGAGAACTTCATATCCGCAAACGGCTCTTCGGTACGCATCACCAATTCAACGGAATATTCCCTTGACTTTGAAATCGAGACCGAGGGCAACTATCTGTTAAAGTGGATTATGCCTGCGTCGAACAGTGGATACAACGAGGCTCTATTGGGAAATGTCCGGCTGATGTATCACGGAGACGGTACCGGCATAGGACAGACAGTCACTGACTCTAACGACAGTCAGATAGTGAAAATCTACAATATGCAGGGACAACGCGTGCCGCAGTTGCAAAATGGCATTAACATTGTTGTAAGGGCCAATGGCTCGGTGACAAAGATACTCAAAGAAAGGTAATAATGAGTTATAAGCTTGCTATTCCTGTATTATATTATTCTTTATATAAATTAAAAATGTTATATTTCAACCATTTTTTCGATTTTGTTTGGAGTCTAAAGAAAAATTGTGTAATTTTGCACCATGACATTACAACAGATGGAATATATCGTGGCCGTATACCGGCTCCGACACTTTGCAAAAGCCGCAGAACAATGCGGAGTGACACAACCCACTCTGAGCGCCATGATCCAAAAGCTGGAAACGGAACTCGGAGTGAAGATATTCGAACGCTCGTCGCAACAGGTAGTCCCCACCGACATCGGCAAGCTCGTGGTTGAACAGGCATGGAGAGTGCTGGCAAGGGCAAAAAAGATTAAGGACATCGTGGAGGAAGAACGACACTCTCTCAAGGGACTCTTCCGCATTGGCATACTGCCCACCATCGCCCCCTACCTCCTGCCACGCTTCTTCACAAAACTCACCGACAGATATCCCGAGGTGGACTTCCGCGTGATGGAGATGAAGACCGACGCCTGCAAGCGGGCACTCAACAGGGGAGAGATTGACGCTGCCATACTCGTATCCCTCGACGACATGGACAACTTCAACCAGACAAGCCTCTTCTTCGAGCAGTTCATCGCCTACGTCTCGCCCACCGACCCTCTGTCACAAAACACCTCCATACGCTCAGCCGACCTTCCCGGCCACTTCCTCTGGCTGCTCGACGAAGGCCACTGCTTCCGCGACCAACTGGTGAAGTTCTGCAACATCAAGTCGGCATGCGACACCAAGCTCACCTACTCCCTCGGCAGCATTGAGACCTTCATGCGCATGGTGGAGGCAGGACAAGGCATCACGTTCATTCCCGAGCTCGCCCTGCTTCAGCTCAACGAATGCCAGAAGACGCTCGTACGTCCCTTCGCCATCCCCATTCCCACCCGCGAGGTAGTGATGCTCACCACAAAAACCTTCATCCGCAACACCCAGCTGAAGGCAGTGGTGGATGCCATACGTCAAAGCGTCCCCGAGCGCATGCTGAAAATGAACAACACCGAGCAAAGGATATAAAAAAACACTTCCGAAAGTTGAGTAAAAAACAAAAGGGAACCCGACATCACGCCGAGTTCCCTTCTTTTGTCATGGTATTAAGAGAGAGATCAGATTGTATATGCTATTATTATTTATTTTGTCTCACTGACATATATAGTACGTGACAAAACCTGAAAAGGGTACTTCTGTCCACCCTCTTTTGAAGGTTTTTAACACGCTTTGTCCTTCTTTAATGTTTAGCGGTTTACATACGTCAACTTCTTCCATACCCCCTCCAACGGCCCGTGAGTATGCCCTCTCATCCACCATCTGCAGAACATCACCTGACAGGCAAGAATCACTATGCCCAACGCAACACTCTGGGTGTCAGACAGGTTGAGGTGAAGTCCCCAGTGGTAATAAATCGCCGAGCCAATGATGCTCTGCGTAATATAGTTGGTAAGGCTCATGCGACCGTAAGGCATTATGAAACGCATCGGACGCGACAGCCGTGTGCAATAGAACGCAAAGAGCAACGACGTCACTATCACCGTCATGAAACAAAACTTATGCAGCGACGTGATGATAAGCATCAGCGAAGCCATAAACGTCTTCGACGTCATAGCCCACAGACTGCTGTCGGCAAGCACCTCCGCAGGCGTCGACTTCACGAAGTCGGGCAGCAGCGAGCTCAGTCCGTAGAGCGGGAAGAAGGCCACAAGCGCCATCGCAAGCGCACGTCCCCATCGGCGGCGGTTAGCCTCGCTGTCGGCAAACCACTCCATGCGTCCCGCAGCCAGTCCGAGCATAAACAGCGACGCCGTCTGACAGAAACGTCCCGCGCCCCACGCCCATGCAAGGCTAAAAAGCTGGCCCTCCCAGAGGTTCGTCTTCACCGTCTCCAGGAATCCGCCCTCAGAGAGCATCCTCATCGAAGCGTTCCAGTAGTCCCCGAAGTCAAACACCAGTATCTCCTGCTCGCCATTAACAAAAGCCGCATACATCACCTTCAGCCATTCCACAGGCTGCGCCATCAGCACCGCCGCCACCACGAGCAGCGTACGCGTCTTCAGCCGGCACACCATCGGCAGCACCAGTCCCACGATACTGTAGAGCACGAGCACCTCGCCACAGAAAAACGACGCGTTGATGCAGCCGAAGCAGAAGAGCAGCAGCATGCGCCAGCAAAACCTCAGCCTGAAGTCCTCACCCCTCCGTGCCGCGTTGCGGTCCATGATGTAGAAGCTGAAACCAAACAGCAAGGCGAAGATGGCATACGCCTTACCGCCAATCATAAACCACAGTCCGTCCCACACCATCCGGTCGGCAAGCTGCAGCAGCGGCGAGTCCGGGTCCACCTGGTTATAGAGATTAAAATGTTCAATGCTGTGAAGCATGAGAATCATAGCCACGGCGATGCCGCGGATTGCGTCGACCACTTCGACGCGCGATTGTCCTTTTCCGTTTTCCATTATTATTAGTATAGATAATATGTTAGTCGCATATTTACAAATATCGAAGGCAAAGGTAATCAAAAACCCCCTTACAACCCCATTCCCCCCACATTATTTACAATAATTTAACAGATGCCATAATCGTTGCGTCAGAGCGCATCGACCAGCTGCAAGATCCCGAGTTGAGCATCCTCCACTTATGCGAATTTCAGTAATCTCATTCTATTATACACCCGTT
>CALZAP010000012.1 GCA_945614335.1 uncultured Prevotella sp. | reverse complement strand
CATAAAGTGTGAATATTATTTCGGAACAAGCCAATGGTGGCTCTTCCTTGTTGTTGGACTTGCCACACTTCTGACAGCGCTCTTCGTGGAAGACGTGCTCACTTCATCGCTGCTCGGAGTGTTCGGCGCATCGTGCCTATGGTCAATAGGCGAGCTGTTCGAGCAAAAAAAGCGTGTGGAAAAAGGATGGTTTCCAATGAACCCGAGAAGGAAAAACGAATACAAGAAATGAAAACCATACTTATACTGGTGGGGAAAACCGCCGACAAGCACTTTCAGGCAGGCATCAGCGACTATGCCGAACGCATCAGCCACTACATGCCGTTTGAAATTGTAACCATACCTGAACTGCGCAACACAAAAAACCTCAGCGAGGAACAACAGAAGACAGCCGAGGGCGAACTCATCATGCGGCAGATTCAGACTTCTGACACGGTGGTGCTGCTCGACGAGCATGGAAAGGAGATGACCAGCGTCCAGTATGCACGATGGCTACAGCAACGCTCGATGAACTCACGCCGCTTGGTGTTTGTCATCGGTGGCCCGTATGGTTTCTCTCCTGCAGTATACTCACGTGCCGACGAAAAAATATCGCTGTCGCTCATGACCTTCTCACACCAAATGGTCCGCCTTATATTTACCGAACAGCTCTACCGGGCATGCACGATAATAAAAGGCGAACCATATCATCATGAGTGATGCTTGCTTATTTCACCACCTCAAACTTTGTTCCTGTCTGCTTTATCAGTTCCTTTGCATACTTATTAGGATAACCCGGACGAACGGGACGCTCGCCTATTCCGTGTTTGGAAAGCATGAAACTGCCATCGGCATTCTCCTTCTTCACAACCATATCGTTATATTTCACAATAAGGTAAGTGGCTAACTGACGCCAACGGGCTATCATCTCGTCACATTTCTGGCAAGAATAGTCGTTAAGATACTTGGCAGCCGCGGCACCATCCATCTGCTTTGCCTTTTCCTCAACCAAAGCCTGTTGCGAAAGATATGAGTTGTCGAGGGAGTCGCGCACCTGCTCAAGGCTCGGGAACATCTGTGAATAACGGGGATAGACCATGTTGCTCACCCAGTTGCACACCCAGAAAGCATTGTCCATGCTGAAAGTCACGGCATCGGCACCGGGAGTGTTATAGCAATTAGGAATGCGGGTGGCAGAGCAATACACCGGAGTGTAGGCCACCATGTTGGCATCGTCGTTGCCAAACCACAGCACACCACCTATCTCACGCGGCAACCATGAACGCATCTGGCTAACATACACGAAACCCGACTGCTGTGTGCTCACCGGACGCTCGTTGAAATATTTCTTGCCGTCACACTCAAACTGAAGAGGAGTGGGACGATAAGGCATCTCCCAAATGCCACCGCCTATGTCGCTGTCGAGTGCAAACGGAGTGCCTTCATAATGGTCGCGCATGGCCATCTCCAAGTCCTTCACGCTGAGTTTGCGGTTGGGCACAATCCACAATGGCATAGGTTCGGCATCCTTCACCTTGCCTGCAGCATAGTCAACATACTTGTCCATATAGTCGCAATACTTGTTGAAGAACGTCCACACACGGGCCTCGCAGAAACGACGTCCACCAAAGTCAGCAGCCGCATAAACGTCGCAGAAGCTGAACTCAGAGTCCTTGCCGCTAAACCAGCCTTGCTCACGCGCATACTTCACCACATTTTTCGAAGCCATGCAGTTTTCCTTGTCCTTTACGTTGAATGTGCGTATGCGGCTTTGGTTGGCATGGGCAGAGATGGCATCGTCGGGAATGCGGACGGCAACCCAAACCACATTCTTGCTGCCAGGGCCACATCCCATCATCTCCATTATCCAAGCCTCATCGGGGTCGCAGATGGTAAAACTCTCACCACCGCTGTTATAACCATAGGTCTCGGCCAAAGTGGTCATCACCTTGATAGCCTCACGAGCCGACTTTGAACGCTGCAGGGCTACATAGATAAGTGAACCATAGTCAAGAATACCTGTAGAATCCACCATCTCCTCACGGCCACCAAAGGTAGTCTCACCAATGGTCACCTGCCACTCGTTGATGTTTCCCACTACATTGTAGGTTTCCTCAGCCTCCGGGATGTCTCCATGATACTCGTTGGTGTCCCAGTCTACGATGCGTCTTATCTCGCCCTTGGCATGCTTCCCTGCGGGGAAATGACACAAGGACTGAAACATTCCATAGTCGTCGGCACTATAAGTACACATTACAGACCCATCGACACTCGCCTTCTTACCAACAATGTAGTTGGTACATGCCATGGCGTAGGTTCCCGCCATGAGCAATAGTGATGCTAAAACTTTTCTTTTCATGTCTATATATATATAATAATGTGGCACAAAAGTAATACAAAAAAACGAGCAAGCAAAATAATCCTATACCTTATTTGCTTTCGGGAGACATGGAACTCGATGACTAAAACTGCAAAAAGTATGCACAAAAACGAGAAAATGTGCAAATCAGTAATACGTATAGATTTTTTAACATTTAAGAAGTAGTTGATATTCAATACCTTACGAAAATGTTACAAAAACACCCTAAAAAAAAACATAAAAAAAGGAACGACATATCAAAAAAATAGCTACCTTTGCATCGTTTTAATAAACAAATGATTGTTTTACAGATTTAAAAAAGCAAAGAAATGAAGAAATTAGTATTTATGTTCGTAGCTGTTGCAGCTATCTCTTTCGCATCATGTGGTAACAAGGCAAATCAGGCTGCTCCTGCAGAGGATTCTGTAGAGGCTGTTGATAGCGTAGTTGATTCAACTAATGTTGCTGACAGCACTGCCGCTCCTGCTGATTCTATTGCCGAGTAATTTCGCGCAACAACGAACCTAAAGAGAGAAAATTCCGCCGAGCTAAGCCCGGCGGTTTTTTTTGCTATAATCCGAAGACATCGGCCACTGCCTTGAATACTATCTTTCCGTCCACGATGTTCAAACCGCGGGCAAGAGCCTCATCCTCCTCGCAAGCCTTCTGCCAACCTTTGTCGGCAAGGGCCACGACATAACGCAACGTGGCGTTGGTAAGAGCCATAGTTGAGGTATAGGGCACAGCACCCGGAATGTTTGCCACAGCATAGTGAACAATACCGTCAACTGTATAAACAGGGTCGCTATGGGTTGTGGGATGAGATGTCTCGAAGCAGCCACCTTGGTCTATTGCCACGTCAACGAGCACTGTTCCAGGTTCCATCAGCCTTAGCATGTCACGAGTGATGAGATGCGGAGCCTTATCGCCAGGTATCAGCACAGAACCAACAACGATGTCTACATCGTGAAGTTCGCGTTTAATGTTATGACGTGAAGAATAGATGGTGTTGACATTTGGTGGCATCTCTACCGATAGTTTGCGCAGCTGTGGCAAAGAAATGTCGGCAATCACCACGTCAGCTCCCATACCAGCAGCCACACGAGCAGCAGCCTGTCCCACGATACCACCTCCTAGAACGAGTACTTTTGCAGGTCTTACTCCAGGCACACCGCAAATCAGCTTACCCTTTCCACCCTTTGTCTTCTGCAGATAATATGCCCCGTTGATGGTGGCCATACGTCCGGCTACCTCACTCATAGGAATGAGCAGTGGCAACGACCCGTCTGCGAGTTGTACGGTTTCATAGGCAATGCACACTCCCCCACTCTTCATCATGGCTTCGGTGAGTTCACGGTCACAAGCAAAATGGAAGTAGGTGAACACCACTTGTCCTTTTCTTACCAGCGGATATTCAGGTTCTATAGGTTCTTTCACCTTCACTATCATGTCGGCTATACCGTAGACATCTTCAATGGCAGGAAGAATTTCCGCTCCAGCTTCAATATAGTGTTGGTCAGGGAAACCGCTATTCTCTCCGGCGGTGTGCTGTACATACACGGCATGTCCGTGCTTTACTAACTCGGCAACTCCAGCAGGTGTCATTCCGACCCTGTTCTCGTTGTTCTTGATTTCTTTTGGAATACCGATCTTCATAAGCTAAAATAGTTTAGTTAAACAAATAATTTGCAATTATTTTTATGCAAATATACGACAAGAATCGGCACTTGTCAATATTTTAGCCCGATTATTTTCTGGATTTTTATACAATTTAACAGGAGGAGTGATTTAAAGAGGAGTGTGGAGAGAGGAGTGTGGAGAGAGGAGAGAGGGGTGAGAAATGTTCAAGCCTGGATCTTCCGCCTCATAGGAGGGCGGCCCAGTTCATATCTCTACCTTCTACCCTCTTCCCTCCATACATTCCTCACTCCTCTCTCCACACTCTTCACTCCTGAAAATATTCATTCAGTTCCTTTATCGACTCCTCGTCCACTTTAACAATGTCGCGCTTTAGTTCTCCATGCTCCATAAGGAGGATGCGAGTACTGATGTCGACTGTGTGGGTGAGATTATGGGAACTGACAATAACCGTGGCACCAGTCTCGCGGTTATAGCTCTCAATCATTTTCTTCAGAAGGTTCTGACTTGTTGGGTCAAGGAAGTTGAAAGGCTCGTCGAGGATGAGAATCTCAGGAGTGGTGATGAGTGTTGATATGATACCCACCTTCTGCTTGTTTCCTGCCGAGAGGTTTCGGATAAGAACTTTTCTACCGAACACTTCACCTCCTGTAAAATGCTCAAACCTTTGGGCAATGTCATCAAGATTGCAGTCCTTTATCCCCGACACACGGTTGATGAACGTGAAATACTCCTCTGGAGTGAGAAAGTCTATGAGGAAGCCATTGTCGATGAACGCACTTGTAAAGTGTTTCCATTCCTCACTTTCGTTTACCTTTACTCCCTTTAGTTCCACACCGCCCTCGTCGGCCTTCAAGAGGTCGAGTATGAGGCGGAAAAGAGTGGTCTTGCCGGCACCGTTGTTGCCGACAAGACCAATTATTTCACCTTTGTTTATTGTCAGTTCGGGAATATTGCATGCGCAATTTTCCCCGAACGACTTTTTCAAATTCTTTATTGTAATCATAATCGCCAAAACTTATACAAGTCCTCTACCATGACAGTTCTTAAACTTCTTGCCACTGCCACATGGACAAGGGTCGTTGCGTCCTGGCATCTTGTTCTTCACGATAGGTTCGCGGCGTTGAGCCTCGCGTGCCCTTGTGTCTTGTGCAGCAGCCGCAGCTTGGTTGGGGTCGGTAAGCTGTTCTTCCTGTATGTCGCGTTTTGTCTCCACATACTTAGGCTGTTCCCTGCGTGGCTCTTCAGCCGGGGCCTGTTGTGGTGCCTGCTGCATTTCAGGAATACCGCTACGCATAAGAATGCTCACGATACGATTGTTCATGTTGTTGACCATAGAGTCAAACAGTTTCACACTCTCGAGTTTGAAGATGAGCAGCGGGTCTTTCTGTTCGTAAGAAGCATTCTGCACACTGTGCTTCAGTTCGTCGAGTTCGCGCAGGTTTTCCTTCCAGCACTCGTCGATGATGTGCAGCAGTATCATCTTCTCAAACTCTTTCACTATGGTCTTGCACTCAGAGTCGTATGCTTCCTTGAGGTTGCAAGGTATGTTATACATACGGCGTCCGTCGGTCAACGGCACCATGATGCGCTCGTAGATGGCACCCTGGTTTTCGTATACCTGCTTAATGATTGGCCAAGCCACGGTCTGGATACGTTCGGTCTTACGGTTGAAGTTTTCCATCACCTGCTGGAAGGTACGCTCTTCAAGCTGGTCACGCTTCTCGTTGATGAACTGTTCTTGTGTGAAAGGCACTTCCATGGCGAAAATGTGTATGAACTCTTCCTTGCAACCCTCGTAATCGTTGTTTTCTATGATATTCACAACGCGATCCCAGAGAGTGTTTGAGATGTCCATTCCTATTCTCTCTCCCATCAGTGCATGACGTCGTTTGCCGTACACCACGGTACGCTGTTTGTTCATCACGTCGTCATATTCGAGCAGGCGCTTACGTACACCGAAGTGGTTTTCCTCCACCTTTTTCTGTGCACGCTCGATGCTCTTGGATATCATCGGGCTCTCAATTCTCTCTCCCTCCTTGAATCCGAATCGGTCCATCACGCTTGCTATTCTCTCCGATGCAAAGAGGCGCATGAGTTTGTCCTCAAGCGACACGTAGAACACCGAAGAACCCGGGTCGCCCTGACGTCCTGCACGACCACGTAACTGCCTGTCGACACGTCGGCTCTCGTGACGCTCCGTACCGATGATGGCAAGACCGCCGGCGGCTTTCACCTCTGGCGAGAGCTTGATGTCGGTACCACGACCTGCCATGTTTGTCGCAATGGTCACAGCTCCAAGTCCGTTGTTGCTCTGTCCTGCGAGAGCCACGATGTCAGCCTCCTTCTGGTGCAGTTTTGCGTTGAGCACCTGATGAGGAATCTTTCTCATGCTAAGCATCTTCGAAAGCAGCTCGGATATTTCCACCGATGTGGTACCCACGAGTGTAGGTCTTCCGCTCTCTCGCATGGCCACTATTTCCTCTATCACGGCATTGTATTTTTCTCTTGCAGTCTTGTAAACCCTGTCGTCGAGGTCTTTTCGTGCAATGGGCCTGTTGGTAGGAATCTCCACCACGTCGAGCTTATAGATATCCCAGAACTCTCCCGACTCTGTAGAAGCCGTACCGGTCATACCGGCAAGCTTGTGATACATACGGAAATAGTTCTGAAGGGTGATGGTAGCAAAGGTTTGTGTTGCAGCTTCAACCCTTACGTGTTCCTTGGCCTCCACAGCCTGGTGCAGTCCGTCGCTCCAGCGGCGTCCTTCCATGATACGTCCAGTCTGCTCGTCCACGATTTTCACCTCACCGTCTATCACAACATATTCATCATCCTTATTGAACATGGTGTATGCCTTCAGCAGCTGTTGCAGCGTGTGCACTCGCTCGCTCTGTACGGCATAGTGGTTCAGCAGCTCGTCTTTCTTTGCAAGTCGATCCTCGTCGGAAAGCTGCTCGTTTTCAAGTGCTGAGAGTTGCGATGCGATATCAGGCAGCACAAACAGGTCTTTGTCGTTCACCTGCTTTGCGAGCCAGTCGGTACCCTTGTCGGTAAGGTCGCAGGAGTTGAGTTTCTCGTCAACCACAAAATACAGCGGCTCAACGGCCTCCGGCATCTTGCGGTTGTTGTTTTCCATATATATCTCCTCAGTCTTGAGCATACCGGCTTTTATACCTTCTTCCGAGAGGTACTTGATGAGGGGCTTGTTCTTTGGCAGCGACTTATGGCTTCTGTACAGAGACAGGAAACCCTCGTCGAGAAGTTTCTGGTCGTTTTTGGCACGTCCTTCTGTAATCTTCTGCTTGGCATCGGAAAGGAACTGTGTGGCCAGTTTTCGCTGTACATCAACAAGCTTTTCCACCAGTGGCTGGTATTCCTCAAACATCTGGTCGTCGCCCTTTGGCACGGGTCCTGAAATAATAAGAGGTGTACGAGCATCATCGATGAGCACAGAGTCCACCTCGTCCACGATGGCATAGTTATGAGCTCTCTGCACGAGGTCGTCTGGCGATGTGGCCATATTGTCGCGCAAATAGTCAAAGCCAAACTCGTTGTTTGTACCAAACGTAATGTCAGCCTGATAAGCCTGGCGTCTGCGTTCTGAGTTAGGCTGATGCTTGTCGATACAGTCAACGGAAAGACCGTGGAACATATACAGAGGTCCCATCCATTCCGAGTCACGCTTTGCGAGGTAATCATTCACTGTCACCACATGCACACCATTACCGGTAAGTGCATTTAGGAACACCGGCAATGTAGCCACGAGAGTCTTACCTTCACCAGTTGCCATCTCGGCAATCTTACCCTGATGAAGCACGCAACCACCGAAGAGCTGTACGTCGTAGTGTACCATTTCCCATTTAAGGTCGTTGCCTCCGGCAGTCCAATGGTTATGGTATATAGCCTTTTCGCCGTCGATGGTGATGAAGTCGTTGGCTGGATTAGCAGCAAGGTTACGGTCGAAGTCGTTGGCCGTAACAACGGTTTCCTCGTTGTTGGCGAATCGGCGTGCCGTTTCCTTCACTATTGCATAAACCTGCGGCAGGGCCTCATTGAGTTTTTCCTCATAGATGTCAAGAATTTCCTTCTCGAGCTTGTCTATCTGCTCAAAGAGTTCTGCACGCTCATCGATAGGTGTGTTCTCGATGGTTTGCTTGATGGCTTCAATCTGATTTTTTTGCTCTTGTCCCGACGACTGGATAGCGTTCTGTATCTCCTTTGTCTTTGCACGCAAGGCGTCGTTGTCGAGTTTTTCTATCTCAGGCGAAGCAGCCTTAATTTTCTCAACGAGCGGTTGAATGAGTTTCATGTCCCTCGTTGACTTGTCACCGAATAGTGACTTCAAAATTTTAGTGAAATTCATCTTTATATTGTATTTTTTTTATCGAATAATGGAAAATCTTTGCAAAATTACGTATTTTTTTCCGTAATCGTGCATAATAAGCTGATTTTTTTATGTTTGAGCCTTAAAAGAGTGGCTCAGACGAGCATGCATTGGGTGCTCTGATGCGAATGGACTTTGCAATGGTGGGTGCAATGCGTTCTATAGAGACAGGCGAAGTCACCTTCTCCGACTTAATGTCTGCACCATAAAAAATGATAGGGAATGGAATGAATGACGCACGCGACATCTGGCTTTGCATATTGTCCTCGTTATACAATCTCCACCCTGGCGACACCTCAATAAGTATGTCTCCGCAACGCTCAGGGTTAAATCCATTGCGCACTTTCACGAAGTCGGGATTGGAGTTTGACAATAGCTGGAGCGAAGTGAACACGTTACGCACGCCCGACACCATCGACAGGAATTCCTGTGCGCGCTGGCAAGCGTCGGTAAGGCTGACACGCTTGTTTTCGAGCTGCTTGTGGTTTAAGTATATCTGGGAGCCATGATATGACTCAACATATTTTCCCTGACCCCAAAGTGCACCGAAATACATGTTCAGAAGACTTGCCGTGCGGTTGATGTAGAACGTACCCGTAGGTATCCGATACTTCCCGTAGTCCACTTCTTCCTCGTCGGAATATCCTGTACTTGTCACGATAAAAAGTACATTTTTCGCGCCAAGACGCAGTTCAAGACTTGATATCAGAGAAGCAATCTGTCTGTCGAGTCGCACATACGTATCCTGGAGTTCTATCTGGCAGTCGCCGCTTGCGTTGTGACGGTAGTTGCCGGCGTAATACACCACATTCAGCATGTCGGTGATTCCGTCGACACCCATATTGTTGCTGCTCACACAATGCAACGCGGCTTTAGTTACCGATTCGTTTACGAGTCCACTGGTCTTAAAATCAATGTATTGGCTTTCTCCACTAAACTTATGCTTAAATGGTTTCGGTGCCGACTCACGGAGGAAATAGTTGAACTTACCCACATACTGGTTCTCTGGTTCCCATTGGTGTTCTGACACGGTACGGTATGTTGGGTTTATGCTGTTGAAGTTCTTTATCCATGCCTGTATTTCCTTACCGTAATAGTCTGTGGTACACCAATCTCCCGTTTTGTCGTCAATCCACACGGCACCGTCAGCGGCATGTCCTGCCGCCATGATGGCCGCATTACGGAACGGTGCTATTGCATACACCTTGGCCTTTCCTTGTGTTGTGGCCTTGAGTTCGTCACCCATAGTGGAAGTACTTACATTTTTCGGCGACCCGCCCACGTCAGTCAGCAGTCCTTGGGTGTTCTTGTCATCCACGCAGTATACAGGCCGGAGTGTCTCACGGTCAAGCCACATACTTCCCACCACACTATTATAATAAGGAGTGGTGCCCGTCTGCACTGATGCAATGGCCGACGTGCAGTCTATTGGCGAGAATGGATATGAGGCATTGGTAAAGACAAGCCCCTTGTCGGCGAGTTTCTTAAACCCGTCAAGGGTGTAAAGTGGAGAAAAAGCCTCCATGTAGTCTGTACGCAGCTGGTCGATGGTGATGTTGACAACAAGCCTCGGTGCCTGTTGCATCACCTGTGCCTCGATATTCAGTATCGACACGAGGGTGGCAATGAGCGTAAGTGTATGTTTACGGCTGTTTCTATTCATGTCTTGTCCTTATTTTGTACGTATTATAGTATTTCGAAAGTGTAAATTCATATAAGCCCTTAATAGCAAACACAATGCCAAGAGAGCCATTCCCTCTGCATATACCTGCATAAAAAAGCCTAAAAAGAACAAAACTATCAAAACAAATGATATTTTCCAGTAAATAATTGCCTTTCGCCGCATTACTTTCGCCAAAAAGAACAGCGGCAATGGGTTAACGAGCAATATCTGCAGATTTGTACTTGTGGTTGGATGCTGCGAGCAAAAGAACAAGGCTACAAACACACCCGCAATGCCTGTCAACGACATGAGTATAACGTCAAAAGCCACAAAAGTCTTCTTTCTCCTGTATTCCTTCACCGAAACCAGCGCCGTGACAAACAGCAGGAGAGCGAAACAAGCCCATGGCGAGAGAGGGAAACCGCCTTTGACAAAACGCACGCCCGGATCCACAACCAATCGGGTGTCTTTCACCATTCTTCTTACTCCGGTCTTTCCCCCAATGATGTTAGTATTCGCAAAGTCTTCCATAAGCATTTCGGGTAGGAATTGCCTCTCACGCCATGTCATATTTCTGTCGGCTGCAAATCCGAGGCAGATGTCATTGCCGAAGCGGGCCCAAGGGAAACCTTCGGTATACCAGTGGATATAGTCGCGCAAAGTGTTCAGTCCATTATCCCTTACAAATCCTATTCTTTCAGCCGGATATTGAACCTTGCAACCAGTCAGTGCACGTTCCACCATGTCCCTTGCCCTGGTAGTACAATTGTCCCTGAAGAAATTGTATCTGTATTCACGGTTCTCTTCCTTGTAATTCTCGTCGAGTGCAAGCTTCAGTCTTTTCTTCTCCTCTGAAGTAAGCTCGAGCACCTGTTCCGTAACGGCCCTTCCGCTTCGGTAATACTCACGCGCAAAAACCACAAACGGCACAACACCCAGCTGATAGTCTGTAAGGCCAAGCATAAACCTCAACGAGAAGAACGGCTTGCGGAAGTCAAACACTCCATAGTTGAAAGTCCAGTCAGCACCTGTGCGCAAGTCGCGATAGCGTAAAGCCGTGTGACCGTATAGGCTGTACGCCTCACTGCCAGGTGCACAAGTGAGCAACGACACCTCTACCGAGTCGTCGCAAATTTCTACTTCATCTTTCGAAGCGTGGCAAAAACAACTGTACATCAGTGCAAAAACCACGACAAAAATCCTCATATATGTATAATTTAAATATTTCACGGTGCAAAATTAATTTCTTTTTTTGACTTTTCATGCTATTATCTCGATTTTTTTCAATAATTTTGCACCCTGAATCGTAATTTACACATATGAAGCTTACAATCGACATAGGAAACACATGCGTAAAGCTGGTAGCATTCGACGGTGACACACCCGTTGACTCATGCCGCGCCGAACACGACGAACCTTACAAAATTGTCGAGTTCTGCGGCAGACACTCCTTCACGGGCGGCATTTGGTCGACAGTGACTAAACTGTCTGACGAATTCACCTCGGTAATCGAAAGTCTGCCCTTCCCTACCATACAGTTGGTGTCAGGCACGACACCCGTACCGGTGTGCATAGGCTATGAGACACCAGCCACTCTCGGCAGCGACCGTCTGGCCGCCGTTGTAGGTGCATGGACACAACACCCTTCACACGACATCCTCGTGATAGATGTAGGTACTTGCATCACCTTCGACATGATCTCAAGCGAAGGCACCTATATGGGTGGCAACATCTCCCCAGGCCCGAAAATGAGATTCCGAGCCCTCAACACATTCACCTCTGCCCTGCCCATGGTAGAGCGTCAAGGCCCGTCTCCTTGCCTTGGCACAACCACCGAAACAGCCATACGAAGTGGTGTGATAAACGGCATAAGGCTCGAAATAGAGGGTTATATTAAGGAATTTATGTCAAAATATCCACATCTTTTGGTTTATTTAACTGGTGGAATCCATATCGATTTGCACAACTCAGAAAAAATGTGCATCTTTGCAGACGAATATTTGGTACCGAAAGGACTAAACAGCATTCTTCAGTTTAACGAAGCATCATTCGAAAAATGAAAAATAACATATTAACACTCATCATGGCACTGGCAGCCGCAACCACCGTCAACGCCCAGAGCGGCACCAACTCGCCATACAGCCAATATGGCCTCGGCACACTCGCCGACCAGTCACAGGGATTCAACAGGGGCATGAACGGCCTCGCTATAGGACTACGACAGTCAAACCAAGTCAACATGCTCAACCCGGCATCTTACTCGTCGGTTGACTCGTTGACAATGATATTCGACGTAGGTCTCAGCGGACAAGTAACAAACTTCAAGGAAGGCAACAGGAAAATCAACGCCAACAATGCCGACTTCGAATATGCCGTTGCCGCATTCAGGGTAATGCCGAAAATGGGCGTCAGCTTCGGTATTGTACCCTTTTCCAACGTAGGCTACAACTACTCATCCACCACAAAGGTAGGCACCTCAACCACCACATCCACAGAGACCCACTCTGGCTCCGGCGGTGTACACCAGGTATACCTCGGAGTGGGATGGAACATCCTCGGCGGACTCTCGCTCGGTGTAAATGGTTCATACCTCTGGGGCTCCTACAGCCGCACGCTCACCATAAGCAGCAGCGACGCATACGTGAACACAGTTACAAAGACATACGACACCTCAATACATAGCTACAAGGTGGACTTCGGTATGCAATACTCACTCGACCTTAACAAAAAGGACAATGTCACAGTTGGAGCTACATACTCCATTGGACATAACCTCAACGCCGACCCCAGCCTCACCACTACCAACACGAACTCGCAGACTGGAGTGTCGACCACAAACACACAAACCGTTAACGACGCACTGAGCATACCAGACATCATTGCCGTGGGAGCCGTATGGAACCACAACAGGAAATATACCGT
>CALZAP010000011.1 GCA_945614335.1 uncultured Prevotella sp. | reverse complement strand
CTCCCTTGGAATGATGGCCGCCGGTAAAGACTGGAACGAAGTGGGGAAGAAACTGTTCAAGACCAGCTATGCCCAGTTCTTGAAATTCGAGACCGACTTCCGCAAGACTTGGACCCTTGGCCTCAACTCCCAGCTCCTTGCCCATGTCAATGCCGGCATTATCTATAACTACGGCAACAGTGACTACATCCCGTTTAGCGAACAGTTTTACGTGGGCGGTGCCAACAGCCTCCGTGCGTTCCCCATCCGAGGCGTAGGTCCTGGTGGTGTTGCCAACAGTGGCGACAACCAGTTGAATTATATCTTCAACAACGGCAATATCAAGCTTGTAGCAAACCTTGAATACCGCCGTCGTCTCTTCGGCAGCCTTTCAGCCGCATTGTTTCTCGATGCCGGTAACGTCTGGAACTACAATGTCAATGTAGGCGACAACGAAGTGATACGTGAATATATGGAACCCGGCATATTCCGTTTCGACCGCTTTTATCGTCAGATAGCGGTAGGCACAGGCTTGGGTATCCGCTACGACCTCGACTTCCTCGTCATACGGCTCGACTGGGGTGTGGGTCTTCACTTGCCTTTCGACACCGGCAAGGGCGGATTCTACAATATCGACAGTTTTAAGGACAATCAGACCCTACATTTTGCCATTGGCTATCCTTTCTGATAAAAAAGTCCCCAAAAAGCTTGTAGTTTAAAAAAAATAATATTACTTTTGCAGTGAAAAAGGTTATCAACCGAAATAATAACTTATATAAAAGAAAAATGAAACCAACTTTATTACTCTTAGCAGCCGGAATGGGAAGCCGTTACGGCGGTCTGAAGCAACTTGACGGTCTTGGCCCAAATGGCGAGACTATTATGGACTATTCCATCTACGATGCCATTAAGGCAGGCTTCGGCAAAATCGTGTTTGTTATTCGAAAGGACTTTGAGCAGGACTTCCGTGAGAAAATCCTTAGCAAGTATGAAGGCCATGTACCCGTTGAACTCTGTTTCCAGAGTCTCGATGCACTGCCCGAGGGCTTTACCTGTCCTGCCGACCGTGTGAAACCTTGGGGCACAAACCATGCAGTGCTCATGGCAAAGGATGTGGTGAAAGAACCGTTCTGCGTCATCAACTGCGACGACTTCTATAACCGCGACGCATTCCAGGTCATCGGTAAGTTCCTTGCCGACCTGCCAGAGGGAAGTGCCAACAAGTATGCTATGGTAGGATTCCGTGTAGGAAACACCTTGTCGGAGAACGGTACCGTAGCCCGCGGCATCTGTTCAAAGGACGAGCAGGGCAACCTCACCACCGTTGTGGAGCGCACGGAGATAATGCGTGTCGACGGTCCTATCTGTTACAAGGACGAGGAAGGCAAGTGGGTGCCCGTGGAAGACAACACGCCAGTGTCGATGAACATGTGGGGCTTCACTCCCGACTATTTCGAACATAGTGAGGCATATTTCAAGGAGTTCCTTGCCGATCCGAAGACCATGGAGAATCTCAAGGCCGAGTTCTTCATCCCTCTTATGGTCAACAAGCTTATCAACGAGGGCACATCCACCGTTCAGGTTCTCGACACGACAAGCAAGTGGTTCGGTGTTACCTATGCCGCTGACCGTCAGGATACCGTTGACCGTATCCAGCAACTTGTGAATGATGGTGTATATCCAAACAAGCTATTCTAATAAAGAATAATGAATATAGACCTATTGACTTCAGAGGAGCTTGAAAAGCTTCGTGAACTTATCTTGGCTGCAGACAACATCGTTGTTTGCAGCCATGTCAGTCCAGACGGCGATGCCTTAGGCTCATCGTTAGGATGGGCGGAAGCTCTTCGCTTGTTTGGCAAAAAGTCCACCATCATAGTGCCCGACCAGTTCCCCGATTTTCTTCGCTGGCTGCCTGGCATCGAGACCATAGTGCGTTATGACAAGCGTAGTGACGAGGCTGATGCATATATTGCCGACGCAGACCTGATATTCTGTCTCGACTTCAACGAGCTCTCACGTACCGACAACATGCAGGCAAGTCTTGGCGCAGCCAGAGGCAAAAAAGTGCTTATCGACCATCATCTTAAGCCTTCCGTCGATGCCGTTTTGTCAGTGTCGCGCCCGCCGCTTAGTTCAACATGCGAAATAGTGTTTCGCATAGTGTGGCAACTTGGCCTGTTTGAAAAGCTCGACCGCAAGTACGCCACGGCCATCTACTGCGGAATGATGACCGATACCGGTGGCTTCACTTTCGCAAGCACCCGTCCTGAGATATTCTTCATCATCTGCCAACTGCTTACCAAAGGAATAGACAAAGACAAGATATACCGCAACGTGTTCCATACCTTCAGCGAAAACCGCCTCCGTCTTCAGGGCTACGTCCTGTATGAGAAGATGAAGGTGTTGGCTAACGGTCATGCGGCATATTTCACCCTTACGCGCGACGATATGAAGCGCTTCCAGTATATAAAGGGCGACAGCGAGGGATTTGTCAACATGCCCTTGCAGATTAAGGGTATGCAGCTGAGCATCTCCCTCCGTGAGGATACCGAGCGCGACAACTACATCCTTGTTTCGCTTCGCAGTGTCGACAACTTTCCCTGCAACGAGATGGCGGCCGAGTTTTTCAATGGCGGCGGACATTTCAATGCCTCAGGCGGAAAGCTCTTCTGCTCTATCGACGAAGCGGTAAAAATCACCGAAAAGGCTATCCTTGCGTATGAAAGCAAGTTAAAGTAGTGAAATATCTTTCATGTTTGGACTTTTTTTCTTATCTTTGCACCCGATTTTATAATTAATAGAAAAGAGAATAGAATGAAGAAGACAATTTTTACTGTAGTCATGGCACTTGTGGCTCTTGCTTTTACGTCGTGCGACGACTATGAGACATACGGCGAGAAGAAAGAAAAAGAGCGCGATGCCATAGCTGCATATATCGCAGAAAAAAACATCAAGGTAATCGACGAGGCCACTTTCACTGCTAACGGCGAAAAGACTTCAGTCGAGAACAATGAATATGTATATCTCGAAAAAAGCGGTATATACATGCAGATAGAAAGACGTGGTGCGGGAAATAAACTTGAAGAGAACAAGCAGGTGAACATTCTTTGCCGCTATGCTGAGTATAACATCAACGATGGATACTACCAGACGGCAAACATGAATACCAACACCTATCCCGACAAGTTCACGGTACAGCGTGTAGGAAGCACTATCACCGCTTCGTTCACACAGGGCGTCATGCAGAGCTCTTACGGCAATTCTGTGCCCGAAGGATGGCTCATTCCCCTTTTGTATATCAACATCGGACGTCAGACAACGGCCGACGAGGAGATATCAAAGGTAAACCTCATTGTGCCACATTCCAAAGGTCAGGCTTACGCCCAGCAGAGCGTTTATGCCTGTCATTATGTAATCACTTATCAAAGAGAAAGATGACATTAATAAAATCAATTTCAGGCATACGCGGTACTATCGGCGGTGCTTCCGGCGATACGCTTAATCCACTTGACATAGTAAAATTCACTTCTGCATACGCCACATTTATCGGCAAGAATGTGGAGGCAGGCCGTCGTCCACTCGTTGTGGTGGGGCGCGATGCACGCATCTCTGGCGAGATGGTGAGAAGTGTGGTTTGCGGCACGTTGCTCGGCATGGGCTTCGACGTTGTAGACCTCGGGCTTGCCACAACACCTACAACAGAGTTGGCCGTGCGCCATCATAAGGCCGACGGCGGCATCATCATTACAGCAAGCCATAATCCCACACAGTGGAACGCCTTGAAACTGCTCAATTCCGAGGGTGAGTTCCTTACGGCTGCCGACGGAGTTGAAGTGCTCGACATCGCAGCACGCGAGGATTTCCTGTATGCAGATGTTGACAGCCTTGGAACATACTCTGTAGACAGCGATTTTGACTCTCGTCATATTGAAGACGTTCTGGCACTCGAACTCGTTGATGTCGAGGCTGTTAAAGCGCGGAAGTTCCGCGTGTGTGTGGATGCCATCAACAGCGTTGGCGGTGTCATACTGCCCCGTCTCCTCGATGCCCTTGGCGTGGAGTACACCATACTCAACGGTGAACCCACAGGCCGTTTTGCCCACAATCCCGAACCGCTTGAGAAGAACCTTCAGGGCATAATGAACGAGGTGGGAAAAGGTGGATATGACATGGGTATTGTAGTTGACCCGGACGTCGACCGTCTTGCGTTCATCAGTGAGGACGGCACCATGTTTGGAGAAGAATACACGTTGGTGTCAGTGGCTGACTATGTCCTTGCCCACACTCCCGGCAACACCGTAAGCAACCTAAGCTCTACCCGTGCCCTTCGCGATGTCACCCTTCGCCATGGCGGACAGTATTTCGCATCTGCTGTGGGAGAGGTAAACGTGACGACAAAGATGAAGTCGGCGAATGCAGTGATAGGCGGAGAGGGCAATGGCGGTGTGATTTATCCTGCCAGCCATTATGGTCGCGACGCACTCGTGGGCATTGCCCTGTTCCTGTCTCTCCTTGCCGAGCGCAAGCAGACACTCACTGAACTCCGTGCCACACTGCCTGAGTATTTCATTGCCAAGAACCGTATCGACCTCACTCCCGACACCGACATCGACGCCATACTCTCCCGTGTAAAGGAGATGTACAGCAACGAGCAAGTGACCGATATAGACGGTGTGAAGATTGACTTTGCCGACAAGTGGGTACACCTGCGCAAGTCAAACACCGAACCCATCATCCGCGTCTATAGCGAAGCATCTACAATAGACGAGGCCGACAGCCTCGGAAAGAAAATAATGAAAATAGTGGAAGAAATGGTTTAATGTGAGCGCACTGCTCCTTATAGTCTACGAGTCCATCAAGATTATGGCCATTGTCCATGTCTTGATGGACAACCGACAGCCCGCCAAGACAATGGCTTGGATGTTGGTGATTTATTTTGTGCCAGTTGTCGGTTTGCTGTTTTACTTCTTTTTTGGTCGTAACACCCGTCGCGACAAGCTGATGAGCCAGCGGAGCCTTGACCAGCTCACCAAGCGCTCCATGCTCGAGTTTGTGGTGCAACAAGACCTTTATGTGCCCGACACTCACCGGGTCACGGTAGACCTTTTCGCCAATCAGAATTTCTGTTTCCCGTTTAAGGACAACGAAGTCGACATCTTTACCGACGGTCACTCCTTTTTCCTCGATCTTATTTCCACTCTCGGCAAAGCCACCCAAAGTATCCATATCGACATGTATATCTTTGAGGACGATGCCCTTGGCAATCTTCTTGCCGACGTGCTCATCGACATGGCTCGCAAGGGTGTTGAGGTAAAGCTCATCTACGACGATGTGGGCTGTTGGAGGGTGAAGAGAGACTTTTTCGAGAAGATGCGCTTAGAGGGTATTGAGGCGTGGCCGTTCATGCCTGTAAGGTTCCGTTCGTTCACGAGTAAGGTTAACTACCGCAACCACCGTAAGATAATCGTGATCGACGGTAGGGTGGGGTATATCGGCGGAATGAATGTGGCTCTCCGTTATGTGAAGGGTAGGGGAGGCCGACCCTGGCGCGACACCATGGTGAGAATAGAGGGAGGTGGCGTCTATGGACTTCAGCGCGCTTTCCTCGTCGACTGGTACTTTGTTGACCGCACCCTTATAAGCAACCGCCGCTACTATCCACCGCAGTCAACCGCAAATGTCAACAACTGTATAGCGCAGGTTGTGACGAGCACTCCTGTCACCCCATATCCTGAAATCATGAACGGTCTTCTTAGCATAATCATGCGCACCCGCAAATACATATATATTGAGACACCGTATTTCATGCCAAACGAAACCATACTGGCAGCCTTGAAGGCGGCTGTGCTTGCCGGTGTCGACGTAAGGGTGATGGTACCGGTTTCCACCGATGCCTTTTTCGTTCAGTGGGCTCAGCAGAGCTATTTGGCCGACCTTGCAGATATTGGGGCCACGGTATTGTTGTATGAGGGTGGTTTTCTTCACAGCAAGATTGTGGTTGTCGACGATAGTCTTGCGTCGTGTGGCTCGACAAATATCGATTTCCGTAGCTTTGAGAACAATTTTGAGGCAAACGTGTTTTTCTACGATGTTCCCACAGCATGCCGTTTCAAGGAAATCTTTCTTGAAGACGAGAGACAATGTGTGTCGTTCAATCTCTCCGAGTCTCGCAGTCGTCATTTCCTTGTCAAGCTATGGGAAAGTTTCACACGCCTGATGTCACCGCTGATGTGACGTCGTAACAGTGTGGTTTAAAATAAATCGCTGAATGGATACGACGCGCCTTAATAGTTTTAATGAAGGTTAAAAGTAGTGTGATATTAGGCAGTTTCGTCATTTTTTTCGGTAAAGAGGCAGATAATTCAATTTTTTTGTGTAAGTTTGCAGAAAATATTAATATTTTTGAATATGAAAGAGTTTCTCAAGTATGTGCTTGCGACAGTCATCGGTATTTTGACTTTCGCTGTTGTTATCGGCATTATCAGTGCCATCTCCATCATGGGTATGGTAGCTTCACAGGAAGCCACCACAGTGGTAAAGGAAAAATCTGTGCTTGTACTGCCCTTGTCTGGCATTGTGACTGAGCGTTCGGACGGCAACCCCTTCGGACAAATAATTGGTGGCGCAGCTGAGAGCGTGGGCCTCGACGACATGCTCTATGCCATCAAAAGGGCAAAGACAGAGGAGGACATTAAGGGAATATATATCGAGGCTGGACTTTTCTCTCCTGACACTCCTGCTTCGTGCCAAGCCTTGCGCAATGCGCTCGTGGACTTCAAGAAGAGCGGCAAGTGGATTGTGGCATACGGCGACCAGTACACACAGGCGGCTTATTATGTTGCATCGGTGGCCGACGAGGTGATGCTCAATCCCGATGGTACCGTGGATTGGCACGGACTGGCAGCACAGCCCATGTTCTTCAAAGACCTGCTAGCCAAGGTGGGCGTGAAGATGCAGATTGTTAAGGTGGGTAAGTTCAAGAGTGCGACGGAGGCTTATTCCGAAGACCGCATGAGCGACGCCAACCGTCTGCAGACCTCATTGTACATTACCGGTATATGGAACTCTATGGTGGGCGACGTGGCTGCCAGCCGCAAGATTCCTGTAGCTAAACTCAACGAGTATGCCGACAGCCTCGTTACCTTTGACGACCCGAAGGATCTCGTGGAGAAGAAACTTGTGGACAAACTCCTCTATACCGACGAGGTGAAGAAGAGCATAAAGAAGCGTCTGGGTGTTGACGATGATGATGTCGTCAACCAGATGTCGGTCGTCGACATGGTGAATCTGCCGGCTGAGAAAAACAAGTCCGACAATAAGATTGCAGTGTATTATGCTTACGGCAATGTGGTCGACAGCGAGATGGGACAGACCGACCACGTTATCTGCGGCAACACAGTGTCGAAGGATCTTGAAGAGCTTATGAACGACGACGAGGTGAAAGCCGTAGTGCTCCGCGTTAATTCTCCCGGAGGCAGTGCCTATGCTTCTGAGCAGATATGGAATGCCGTAAGAAAGCTCAAGGCCAAGAAGCCGGTGGTAGTATCCATGGGAGGTTATGCCGCTTCGGGTGGCTACTACATCAGTTGTGCCGCCAATTATATCGTTGCTGAGCCCACCACCCTCACAGGTAGCATAGGCATCTTCGGTATGTTCCCCGATGTGAGCGACTTGTTGACACAGAAACTCGGACTGAAGTTTGACCTTGTGAAGACAAACAAATACAGCGACTTTGGCAATGCTTCTCGTCCGTATTCACCCGAGGAGATAGCCATCTTGCAGAAATATATCGACAGAGGCTACAGCTTGTTCCTCAAGCGTGTGGCTGAGGGCAGGAAGATGAAGGAGGCCGACGTCCATGAGATTGCACAGGGACGTGTATGGCTTGGACAGGATGCCAAAAAGATTAAGCTTGTCGACGCTCTTGGCGGAATAGACGTGGCTGTGGCTAAGGCGGCTGAGCTTGCTAAGGTGGGCTCCGACTACAAGACCAATACCTATCCGGATGCTCCTGACTTCCTCGACCAGTTGCTCAACAGCTTTGGCAGCAATGGCGGCAACTACCTCGACGAACAGTTGAAGGCAACGCTTGGCGAGTATTATGAGCCGGTGATGATGGTAAAGAATATCAAAGGTCAGTATCCAGTACAGGCACGCATGCCATATCATCTGGTAATAAAGTAATAATGGAAGGCGATTTTATAAAGATAAACGAGTGGCTCCTGCCCCTAAGCTGGCTATACGGCTTAGGGGTAAGGCTACGTAATTTTATGTTTGAAGTAGGACTGCTGAAGTCGCATAGCTTCGATGTCCCCGTCATTTCTGTCGGCAACATCACGGTGGGTGGCACTGGCAAGACTCCCCATGTGGAGTATCTTGTGTCGCTGTTGCGCAAACACGCTTCTGTGGCAGTGCTTAGCCGAGGCTATAAGCGTAAAAGCAGTGGATTCATCATTGCCGACGAGAAAGCCACGGCACGCAGCATAGGCGACGAGCCAATGCAAATGAAGAAGAAGTTTGGAAATGTGACAGTGGCTGTCGACAGAGACCGTGTGAACGGCATTCGCCGTCTTACCGACGGGACGACAGTGAAGGACATAGACGTCATCCTTCTCGACGATGCCTTTCAGCACCGCTATGTCAAACCGGGCATCAACATCTTGCTTGTAGACTATCATCGTCTTATCATCTACGACAAGCTCTTACCCGCCGGCCGTCTCCGCGAGCCTCTCAATGGCAAGAACCGCGCCGACATAGTGATAGTGACGAAATGTCCAAAGGATTTGAAACCCATGGAGTTTCGTGTCATCACCAAGGCCATGAACCTCTTCCCCTATCAGCATCTCTACTTCACGACATTGGTTTACGACAACCTCTGCCCGGTGTTCTGCGGCAAGCAGCGTCCGCTAAGCAGCATCACTCCCGATTTAAATGTCATGCTCCTCACTGGCATTGCCTCGCCAAAGCAGCTTGCCGTAGACCTTGAACCATATACTAAGAACATTCACAAGCTCACCTTCTCCGACCATCACCGTTTCAAGTCGGCAGACATAGACCTCATCAATAACACCTTTGCCTCCTTACCCCATCCGAAGTTGATAGTCACCACCGAGAAGGACACTACACGCTTGTTGGAGACAGAAGGACTTAGCGAGGATGTGCGTCACAATATGTTTGCGCTACCCGTGAAAATCGAGTTTATGGAAAACCAAGAAAAGTTTAACGAAAATATAATAGGTTATGTACGAAAAAATTCAAGAAACAGCATCCTGGCTAAAACAAAGGATGACAACAAGTCCAGAAACAGCCATAATTCTGGGAACAGGCCTCGGACAATTAGCTTCCGAAATCACTGATTCATACGAGTTTTCATATAGTGAAATACCCAACTTCCCCGTGTCTACCGTGGAAGGACATGCCGGCAAACTCATTTTCGGCAAACTGGGCGACAAGGACATTATGGCCATGGAAGGCCGTTTCCATTACTACGAGGGCTACTCTATGAAAGAGGTTACCTTCCCCATTCGTGTGATGTACGAATTGGGCATAAAGACCCTGTTTGTAAGCAATGCCTCCGGTGGAATGAATCCGGAATTCAAGATTGGAGACTTGATGATTATCACCGACCATATCAACTTCTTCCCCGAGCATCCTCTTCGTGGAAAGAACTTCCCTACGGGGCCTCGTTTCCCCGACATGCACGAAACCTACGACCACGCCCTCATAGCCCAAGCTGACAAAATTGCCGAAGAGAAGGGCATCCGCGTAGTGCATGGAGTGTATATCGGAGTGCAAGGCCCTACATTCGAGACGCCGGCCGAATATAAGATGTATCACCGTTTAGGTGCCGATGCAGTGGGTATGAGCACTGTGCCGGAGGTGATCGTGGCCCATCATTGTGGCATCAAGACTTTCGGAATCAGCATCATAACCGATCTCGGCCTTGAGGACACTCCTGTCGAGGTGAGCCACGAAGAAGTGCAGATTGCCGCCAACAACGCCCAACCGCTGATGACGGAAATCATGCGTGAAATGATCAAGAATAATTGAAAGTTGAAAATTGTCACCCTTCAACTTTCAACTTTCAATTTTCAACTTAACGGATTCCATCCCTGGGCTTTTAGGTCGAATTCTTGGTCATCGCGTGTGACAAGTATTCGGCCTAAACTTTCTTTGGTGATATGGCCTATCAGTTTCACATCGTCCAAGGTCTGGATTTTCTCGTGGTCGCCAATAGGCACTGTGAAAAGCAGTTCGTAGTCTTCGCCTCCGTTCAGCGCACAGGTGGTGACGTTGAGGTTCAGTTCTTCCGCCATAACAGCTGTCTGGTAGTCGATGGGCAGGTTTTTCTCGAATATCCGGCATCCCACGTGGCTCTGTGTGCAGATATGTATCAGTTCGCTGCTCAGTCCGTCGCTTATGTCCATCATGGCAGTAGGTTTAATGTTTGCGTCCTTCAGCTTCTTTATGATGTCGCCTCTTGCCTCGCTTCTTAGTTGTCGTTGCAGCAGATATTCCTTTCCTGCAAAGTCGGGGCTGAACTGGGCGAGTTCCTCGAGCATTCTTTTGTTTCCCTTTTTCTTTGCTTCTTCCACTTGTTGGTAGTATACACTTTTCTCCCTTTCCAACAGTTGTAGTCCCATATATGCGGCTCCAAGGTCGCCGCTCACGCATATGAGGTCGGTCTCCTTTGCCCCGCTTCTGTAAACGATGTCTTCCTTGTTGGCTTCTCCTATGCATGTGATGGAGATAGCGAGTCCCGTATAAGAAGATGTGGTGTCGCCTCCAATGATGTCCACGTTCCATTTGTCGCAAGCCATCCTCAGTCCGCGGTAGAAATCTTCTATGTCTTCCACCTTGAATCTTTTGCTCAACGCCATCGACACTGTCATCTGTCGTGGACTGCCGTTCATTGCGAAGATGTCGCTAATGTTCACCATTGCCGACTTGTATCCCAACGACACCATGTCGATATAGGTAAGGTCGAAATGCACACCTTCCATAAGCATGTCGGTGGTCACCAACGTTTCCTTGCCTTCAAAATGCAGTACTGCGCAGTCGTCGCCTACGCCATATTTTGTAGAATTGTTTTTCGGCTCGTGGCCGTCGGTAAGTCTTTTGATGAGTCCAAACTCACCGAGAGAAGATATTTCAGTCATGTTCTGTCTTGTTTTATTTATTGTTTATGGCTCAGTGCCGCACCTATTGCGGTGCAGAACTCCGAGTGTTTTGGAATGTGGAACCTTACACCGTAGAGTTCTGCCATGGCTGGGAAAATGTCGTGGCATTGTGGCAGCAGTGTGAGGTTGCCTATGAGTATGAAGTCGTCGATGCCGGTTCCTTGTCCTGCGAGTATGGCTGCACTGCCTATCGACTGCAGCACGAGGTATACCAGTCCCTTTGCAATGTCCTCTTGCGATGTGTTGCTCTGCGCCTTTCCGAAGAGAGAGGCCGTTGCGTCCATGGGCAGTCCCGGAAGTGGTCTCGCACTTATGTCGCCGATGAGCAGGTTGATGTTTGCCAGGTTGCCTTTTGTGGCAATTCCCGACACATATTTTATGTCGCTCGTATTGAGCAGCAGCCTTGAAAGTCCTTGCAGCGTACCTCCACCGGTACCGATGCCTCCGATGTGCTCCATCTTGCAGCCCTCGCATTTCACAAAAGAAGTGCCGGTGCCCATGCTCACCACAATGGCTTTGTCGAGCCCCGACTCATATCGGGCTCCGAGTCCGTCTGCCACAAATTCGTCACAGTTGGACGTGGGCAACCCGTAAATGGGTTGTGAGATATATGCGCTTCCCACTCCGGTGAGCATTACGTGCTCAATGTCTTCAAGTCCAAAATTGTTGTCGTGGAGATATTTTCCGAATGCCCCGTAAAGCGAGGTCACGGGGTCGACAGCGGTAATACGTATAGGCGACACTACCTCGCCCTCTCTTATTCCCACTATCTTGGTGGTGCTGATGCCCACGTCTATTCCTATTAGCATATTTGGATTATTTGATGGTTTGTATAAAAAAGAGGGAACCCCTGTCGCCGAAGCTAAACAGGGGTTCTAATGAAAGGAGGAGTGGTACCACCAGGAATCGAACCGGGGACACAAGGATTTTCAGTCCTTTGCTCTACCAACTGAGCTATGGCACCTTTTTGCTTGTGAGAAGCTTGCTATATAGTAGCTTTCTCGTTTGCGGTTGCAAAGGTACGAACTATTTCCGGAATAAAAAAATATTTCGGCGAAAAAGTGCTTTATTTTACAATCTGTTAACAAAATTACTCGGTATTATATTGTTTCTTTACGTGTATTAACATTTCTATGGGCTCATAGTGGCATATTGCCAATATCTTTTCTTATACTCATTGATATTGAAAAAATGAATTTTTCTTGTATATTTCACAAAAATGTAGTAACTTCGCAGCGCAAAAACAGACAAGGCCATAATCTTGTGGCTACACCTTATTAATAATATATAAACAAAAAACATGGGCGGTATATTTGGAACCATATCAAAGAAAGACTGTGTCAACGACTTGTTCTACGGCACCGATTATAATTCTCATCTCGGAACAAAGAGAGCCGGAATGGTGACGTTTGACTCAGAAAAAGGTTTTTCAAGGTCTATCCATAGCCTCGAGCGTGACTATTTTCGCTCGAAGTTTGAAGACGAACTGGACAGCTTTGTGGGCTGTCAGGGACTTGGTGTCATTAGCGACACCGACCCTCAGCCAATAATCGTTAACTCTCATCTCGGACGTTATGCCGTGGTGACAGTGGCGAAGATAAACAACCAACGCGAGATTGCTGAAGAACTGCTGGCACAAGGCATGCACTTCAGCGAGATGTCTGCAAATAAGATTAACCAGACGGAACTTGTTGCACTGCTCATTAATATGGGTAAGGACTTCGTTGACGGCATCAATAAGGTGTTCTCGAAAATTGATGGCTCATGCACCATGCTTGTGCTTACTGAGGACGGCATCATCGCGGCGCGCGACTACACAGGACGCACAACGCTTGTCATTGGCCGCCGCGACGACTCATACGCTGTGACCAGCGAGACTACGGCATTCCCCAACCTTGACTATAAGACAGTGCGCGATGTTGCGCCGGGAGAGATTGTGAGGCTTCGTGCAGACAGCATG